>JAYWIP010000252.1:0-4840 GCA_039794465.1 Nitrospira sp. | reverse complement strand
GTCCAAGGCCCCAACGTGTTTGCCGGCTATCGCCATCTGCCCGACAAGACCGCTGACGCTTTCACCCAAGACAGCTGGTTTCGCACAGGAGATCTGGGCTATCTCGACCGAGCGGGCTATCTGCACGTGGTTGGGCGGGCGTCCTCCCGCATCACCTTGCCGGGTGGTGAAAAGATCTGGCCGGAACGGATTGAGGAGGTTATGAACCAAGCTCCCTCAGTGCGCGAATCAGCCATCCTTGCCATTGCAGGCCGCCTAGTCGGAATCGTGGTGCCCCACGCAGCCCCCGTCCACGGCGATGCACTCGACAGCATGGCAAAGACGATTCGCGTCGATCTCGAGGCGCGCCTGCGCCTTCTGCCGTCCTATTGCCGGCTCACCGATCTCGCCCTCAGCGTTGATCCCTTGCCCCGGACCAGACTCGGCAAGCTCCAGCGTCACAAACTCCGTGCCCTCTTTGACGCATGCAGGGGCAGAGGGGAGACGCAGGGACAGGAAACGAGACCCATCTCGATCGACCTGATGGCGCCGGAAGACCGGCAGCTGCTGGAAGATCCGGTCGCGCTGCGTGCCTGGCAATGGCTGGCGGACCGGTTTGCCTCGGTACGGCTGACGCCGGACACGAACCTGGCGCTCGAACTCGGCCTGGACTCGCTGGCCTGGATGACGATGACGCTGGAGCTGCGTGACCGGGTCGGTATCGATTTGCCGGAAGACGCCATCGCCCGAATCGGAACCGTCAGGGATCTGTTGCACGAGGCGGTCGAAGCGGAGGAGCACGCCGGTGCCGCGGTCGGTCCGGCGGTGCAGCTTGAGAAACCGGAACAATTGCTGGCCCCGAGTCAGCTGCAATGGCTCGCGGAGAGGGGATGGTCCGTCCGCCGACTCGGTACGGTGCTGTTCGTTCTCAATCGGCTGCTCATGAAGGTGATCTTTTCACTCGAAGTCCAGGGAATTGAGCGAATACCGGCGCAGGGTCCTTGCGTCCTGGTCCCCAACCACACAAGCCTGCTCGATCCACCGGCTGTCATGGCGGCCCTCTCCGACAGTTTCTTGAACCGGACGTATTGGGGAGGGTGGACCGGGATCATGTTTCGGAACGCCGTCATGCGCCTTGTCAGCCGCGCCGTTCAGGTACTGCCGATCGATCAGAGCAGCCGTCCGTTAGCCAACATTGCCTTGGGCGCTGCGGCGCTCGCACGAGGCTACCACCTGGTCTGGTTTCCTGAGGGGGGGCGGTCTCCTGACGGAATCCTTCAGCCGTTTCAGCCGGGGATCGGCTTGATGATGACGGCGTACCCGGTCCCCGTCATTCCCGTGTGGATCGAGGGGAGTTTTGAAGCGCTTCCGACCGGCGCACGGTGGCCGCATCGTCGTGCCATCCGAGTAGTTTTCGGCGAGGCTCTGGACGCCGGAACGTTGGCCGGACCGAGTCGCGGTGCCGATCAATATCGGCGGATCGCAACCGCGCTCCACGATCACGTCGCGGCATTGGGAGGCCGCCCGATGCACTGATCGCTCGTATCTCGTGAAGCGTCGTTCAGTCGAAAGAGCCTATAGCATATTGCTTGGGGTGCAAGACCGGAAGGCGAATCGAAGCGAGTCAATAAACTATCCGATCAGGGGCTATAAGCAACTATACGCTCTTGTCCCCAACGAGATACGCGCTAGTTTTTGTGCTCGCGCTTCTGCTCCTGCTTGCGCGTCTTTTTCGGCTCTGCTTTTTCCTCTTCCACGCCGATCACGGCGCCGGTGTCGGCGTCGATGTGAACCTCCATCACCTTATTCTCAGCCGTGACGACCTCGACTTCCCAGACGAGCTTGTTATGTTTCTTTTCCAGTTCGGCCTCGACGACCTTGCCCGGTACTTTCTGCACCGCGGTATTAGCCGCTTGGTTGATCGTCACCCTGGCGGCGGCTGCCATGTCGGCCTTCCCGTTCTTTCCATTGTCATCGCCGTAAGCGGTTCCGGCGGCCAAGGTTCCAGCTGCCAACAATACGGCCAAGGCACATACAGTGGACGATCGCTGTTTCACAGGCGCCTCCTTGTTACTGTGGTAATCCGAACAGGACAACCCTGCCAGACTCGCTACGTGTTTTACGCGTTACATTCGAGGCCCAGGATTTCACGCTCGGCCTCCAGCCAGTCGTCGAGCGCCCGGCCCTCCCGAAAGCCGCGCTCGGCATGCAGCTCGTAGGCCCGTTGTGCGATGCGGACGTGCAGATCGTCACAGGGTGACACAGGCTGACAGTGGACCGGCTCCTTTTCCGAAACAGCCGGCTCCGGTTTTGAGATGGACCGGGCGCTCTTCCGCTTGCGCGGATCCTTAGCTGGTTGTAGGTGCATGGTCACGTCCTCCTTCGTTGTCCGGTCATGGAGATGCCTGTAGTGCATCTTGAATGCCATCACGGTTCGATGATGAAGCCGAAGGGATAAATGTCCGAGAACCTGGCGTGATGTTTCACTATCTCCGCCCTCGGACGAGACTGGAATAACATGGGCCATCGGGATGCGTCTGAGGTGTTTCGCGGCAAGGAGACAGGGACCATTGTAGCTGAATGCTGCAATCCCAAACTGAGCCGCCGGTTGGATCTTTGGAGGCCAAGGTCAGTTGTGCTGATTCCTGGTCCCGCCCTTGCTTTCTCCCTCATCCCATATGCTGAGACGGGGAAAACTGTGGCAATATGCGGCAGGGGTGTTGGTCTGCCGTAGCAATTTGGGGCAAGGCATGGCTGGAGATCTCTCATGACTGAAGAATGGGGTGCGATCCTGGTCGTCGACGACGATGCGGACATGCGGGAACTGGCCTATGACATGCTGAAGGATCGCGGGCATCAAGTCTCCATTGCCGGGAGCGGGGAGGAGGCCCTGAAGCAATTGGCTGAAGAAGATTACGCCGTCGTACTGACGGATCTCCGCATGAAAGGCATGCAGGGACTTGAATTGCTGGCCCAGATCAAACGACACCATCCCGATATCAACGTCATTCTCATGACCGGCTTTGGATCGGTGGAGACGGCGGTTGAAGCGATGAAACACGGGGCCAGCGATTATCTCACCAAGCCGGTCAAGAAAGACGAACTGATCCGCGTCGTCGAGCGGGTCATCAGGGAAGCGGCGCTCCGGCGGGAGGTGAGCCGGCTGAGGAAGGAAGTGCACAAGGAATACAGCTTCCACCAGATCTTAGGAAAGAGCAAAGCGATTCAGGCGGTGTTCGATCTGATTCGCCGGGTGGCCGACAGTCCGACCAACGTGCTCATCACCGGAGAAAGCGGCACCGGCAAGGAGCTGGTCGCCAAGGCCATTCACTACAATAGCGCCCGCAAGGAGGCGCCGTTTGTTCCCGTCAATTGCGCGGCCATTCCGGAGCAGCTGTTGGAGAGTGAGCTGTTCGGGCACATGCGGGGCGCCTTTACCGATGCCAAGGTGGACAAGCGGGGCTTGTTCGAGGAAGCGCAGAAGGGGACGCTGTTTCTGGACGAGATCAGCGAGCTGCCGCTCATGCTGCAGGCGAAGATCCTGCGAGCGATTCAGGAAAAAGAAATCCGGCGGGTCGGGGCGACCAAGCCGATTTCGGTCGACGTACGGATTATCGCGGCGACCAACCTCCATCTTGGTGAAGAGGTGAAAAACAAGCGGTTCCGCGAAGACTTGTATTACCGGCTCAACGTAATCGAGCTGAAATTGCCGCCCCTGCGCGAACGGCGGGAGGACATCCCGCTGCTCGTGGACGCCTTTTTGAAGAAATGCAGCGAAGGAAGCGGGAAAGCCGTCAAAGGCGTCAGCGAGGCCGCCTTAGCCATGCTGATCGATTACACGTGGCCCGGCAACGTCCGCGAGCTGGAAAACGTGATCGAACGGGCCGTGACGCTCACCCGTGGCGAGAAGATCTCTCCCGATGATCTACCGCCGGCAGTGCAGGGGGCGCGCGGCGACCGGCGTGTGCTGGACGAGGCGGCCGAGAAGAGCCTGCCTCTGCACGAGATCGAGAAGGAATACATCAAAAAGATCCTCGACAAGACCGGTGGCAATAAATACCAGGCCGCCCACGCCCTTGGCATCGACCGCAAGACCCTGTATCGTAAACTCGCCGAAATCGAAGGCAAGCCTCACGACGAAGAATAACCGTTTCTCGTGTGACTGATCCGCTCGGCCGGGAGCGATCGCATGAACGCCGACAAGAGCTTTGCCATGCGCGCTATCCCATGGGGAATTCCGCTCCTGACGGTAGTCATCCTGGTATTCGATCTGCTGACTCCGGTAGGCGTGGCGGTGTCGATCCTCTACGTCATTCCCTTGCTGCTCTCTCTTTTCACGTCGCGCGAGCGAGATCCCATCTATGTTTGCGTGGTTGCCACGAGCCTCCTCTGGGTCGGGCTGTTTCTCAAACAGGCGGGTGGTCCTATCGTGTACGGCGTGGTCAATCGCGCGTTGGGCACGGCCGTTCTGTGGATCATGGTGCTGGGGTTGATTTACTTCAGGCGGATGCAGGAGAAAACAAGAGAGACGGGACAGGAGTTGATGGCTGAGCGAGTTGAGCGGGCCCATGCCGAGGGCTTGATGATGGCGGCGCAGGAGGCGAGGACTTATGCTGATGCGGCCGCATTGGGGGCTTTGGCCAGCCGACGAGAAGCGGAAGAGAAGCTTCTTCTGAGCCAGCTCCGTCTGGACGGAATCATCCAGTCCGCGATGGATGCGATCATCACGGTGGATCAGGATCAGAGAGTCGTGTTGTTTAACAGGGCAGCCGAGCAGATGTTCGGTTGTCCCGCTCATGAAGCGGTCGGGCAATCGCTCGACAGGTTTTTGCCCGCGCGATTCCGCGAAGGCCATAACCAG
>JAYWIP010000251.1:0-12836 GCA_039794465.1 Nitrospira sp. | reverse complement strand
GAGAGGCGCACGGATGCCTCGGCCAGGTGGTAGGCGCGGACGGTCTTGAACCGTCGACCTCTACCGTGTCAAGGTAGCGCTCTCCCCCTGAGCTACGCGCCTATCGTCCGGGTGGGCATGCTAATATAGGCCCGCCTAGAGTGTCAAGAAAAGCAAAGAGAAGCAGACCTCTCCCGTGAATCGAGCGGGGGCCTGCTTCTCTTCATGCCAATGAGTGTCGCGAGGCTTACTTAATCGCAGATTTCAGCTCTTTTCCGGCTGAAAACTTCGGGACCTTGGTTGCCGGAATCTTCAACGCTTCGCCGGTTCGAGGGTTTCTCCCCATCCGGGCCTTGCGTTTGGAGACGGTAAAGGTGCCGAAGTTGACGAGCGAGACCCGCTTGCCCTTTCTCAGCGACGTGGTGACCGCTCCGGTGAATGCCTCGAGCGCGGTGCCCGCGGCAACTTTCGTAATACCCGCTGAGGCCGCCATTTTTGCAATGAGTTCTTCCTTCGTCATCGAATCCCCTCCTTCTTGGTGAGTGGTGAAGACATCACTCCTGGTTGATCAGACGCCACGCACGCCACTGGCTTACACCGCACGATCGGATTTTGCCCGGAGTTGCTTCAACGGAATATGCAGTTCTGCGATTTTCTTTCGCAAGGTGTTCCGGTTTAATCCCAACAGCTCCGCCGCTTGAATCTGATTCCCGCGTGTCTCGCGAAGAGCAGAGGTGATCAAAGGGCGTTCCACGGCGGAAATGAGCATGGGGTGCAAATCCTTGGCCGCTCCGTTCCGCATGCCCTTCACGAACTCGCCCATCTTGATTTCCAGGTAACTTTCAAGGGAATGGTCACGTGTCTTGCCCTGATGCAGTCCGTTCCCATTCTGGTTGTCCAAGGACTGGAACGTCTTGGCCGTTCTCTTCAACACCGCACGGGAGCCCGTCATCACCAATGTTCGTGACGGGTCGATATGTTCCCGCAGGGCCAGCGCCTCATCGGTTGCACCACGAGACTCGACGACCACGGCATCGAATTGATGCTTGGTCGTCTCTTTGCGGAGTGCCGCTGCATCTCGCACCACGGTGATGGAGGCGTCCCGAAAGGCTAGTTTGAACTGCGCCTGTACTCCCGCATCAGCTGTCATCAGCAGAACAGAAAATACGGATGAAGGCACCGGCATGAAGGCACCACGCGAAGAAGAAGAGGGCGGGATTATTGCCCAGGGCGCCCATGATGTCAATGGAATTTTGTCGAGACAGGCTGCCGATGTGCTCTCTGCAAGCATTCCCGTCGTTGCGCTATCAAAGAAGCGATACAGAATAACTAGTTGTGGAAGGGAATGATTTCCGGCTTTGCAGAATTCCAACGTTTCACTGAGAGGGAGTGCTAGGGAAGAAAGCCGGGTGCGATCGGGAAAGTCGATCTCATATGGGAGAAGATGGTCGACTTACTCACATGAGCCCCTTCCAAAGACCCTGAGACCCTGCCATGCCGTCGGCTTGACAGTCAGGCTTAGAAAGATGTATATAAATCGTAATTCCTACCGGAATAATCAAGAATGAAAGTGTCTCAGCGTGCAACATATGGAATTATGGCAGCTATCGATCTTGCCATGAACGGGAAAGAAGCTCCGGTTCAGGCTCGCGCCATCGCCAGGCGTCAAGCGATTCCCGTTCGGTTTCTGGAGCAAGTCCTCCACTCAATGAAAAAGGCGGGGCTTGTAGAGAGTCTTCGGGGTGCACAAGGCGGTTATATGTTGCTGAAGGAACCGTCGGCCCTTTCGGTGGCGGACATTCTGGAGGTGCTGGATGGGCCGGTTTTTCACCGTGTGTTTCAGAGCGATCAACCGTCCGACCGGCATCTGCCCAAGCAAGAATTGTTGCTGGGGCAGGTCTGGAAGCAAGTGGCTCAGGCTGAGCACGAGGTGCTCAACCGCGTCACCATCGACGAATTGGCCGGCCGTCAACGGGCGATCGAAGAGCGGCGTAACCCGATGTATCACATTTGAACAGGTCTTGAATCATGTGCCCTTCGGCCGGTCGCGGCGGAGGGTGAAGGAGATGCCCTTATGAGCCCGACGCAACCTCTCGCGGTCCCGGCGATCGAAACACATCCGATCCCTCCGGCGATTGCTGAAGAAATCGACACGTTTGAGGCCGAGGCCATGCGGCTGCTCTCCGGCGATGCCTCGTCGGATCTCTTCAAGCCGTTCCGCTTGCAGTACGGGATTTATGGGCAGCGGCAGGCCGGCGTGCAAATGGTGCGGATCAAGATCCCCTTCGGGGGCATTTCTGCCAATCAGCTCCGCCGAGTGGCGGAGCTGGCCGACCGCTATGCGACCGGCGTGGGCCATGTGACCACCAGACAAGATATCCAGATGCACTTCGTCGAGCTCAAGGATGTGCCGACGATCATGCGCGGACTGGCCGAAGTCGGACTGACGACGAGGGAAGCCTGCGCCAACACGGTGCGCAATGTGACGGCGTGCCATTTAGCCGGTGTCTGCCGTGGGGAAGTGTTCGACGTCACCCCCTATGCGAAGACGGTTGCGTACCATCTGTTGCGCAATCCCCTTAATCAGAGCCTGCCCCGAAAGTTCAAAATCGCCTTGTCGGGCTGCGCGCACGATTGTGCGCTGACTCCCATCCACGATATCGGGTTGCTGGCCGTCAAACGGGCGGACGGAGTCATCGGCTTTCGCATGGTGGCCGGCGGTGGGTTGGGTTCCGCCCCTCGCGTGGCGCAGCTGCTGCGGGAGTTCACGCCGATGGATGAGCTGATTCCGAGTATCGAGGCCGTCATCAAGGTGTTCGATACCTTGGGCAACCGCAAGAACCGCAACAAGGCCCGCATGAAATTCGTGATCGACAAGCTGGGCTTTGAGGAATTCAAACGGCGCTGGGAGGCAGCCTATGTCTCCATGGGGCACGCGCTTCCCCGGCATGAGCCGATCCGGCTCCTCCAGCATCAGGATGAACCACCGGCGCTGATCATGCCGCTTCGCAACGGCGCGGCACATGGCAACGGGAACGGCAATGGAATTCAGAGTGGTCAAGAGACGCCGTTCCAGATGTGGAAACGCACCAATGTGATTACGCAAAAGCAAGACGGGTATGTCACGGCGGCGATCAAGCTTTTCATGGGCGACATCACCGCGGAGCAGATGCTCGTGGTGGCCGATCTGGCGGAGCGCTATTCCAACGGCAACCTCCGGACGACCATCAATCAAAATATCGTCATTCGCTGGATTCCCGACCAGCAGATCGAGAATCTCTACGGCGACCTTGCCGCACAAGGTTTGGCCGATCCCGGCGCCGAGTTGGTTGAAGACATCATCGCGTGCCCCGGTACCGATACCTGTGGTCTGGGCATTACCTCCTCCAAAGGCTTGGCGCGCGCCCTGGCGGAAGTGTTCCCCGCCGGACGGGTGCCGGCGGATCTGGCGGGTGTCGATGTGAAGATCAGCGGCTGCCACAATTCCTGCGCACAGCACCATATCTCCACGATCGGACTGCATGGAGTGGGGAAGCGGATCGGGGAACACACGCTGCCGATGTATGAACTCCATCTGGGGGGGAAGGTACACGGCGCCGCCAAGATCGGGCAGATGACGGTGAAACTGCCGGCCAAAGCCGTGTCGGCGGCCATCACCCATTTGATCGACGTGTATCGCCGTGATCGAAAGCCCGGAGAAAGCATGCCGGCCTTCATCGACCGTGCTGGGAAGCATGCACTCAAGGACGAACTTATTCCCTATACGATCGTGCCATCCTATGAGGATGACCCGACCTTCTATTATGACTGGGAAGGAGAGGAACCGTTCATCCTCGAAGATCTCGGTCCCGGTGAGTGCGCCGGCGGAGCCCTGGAGATGATCGAAAACGGCATTCTCGAAGCCGACCAGGAACTCTATCAGGCCAAACTGCTGGTAGAGAACCATCAATACTCGGTCTCGGTGAATAAGTCGTACCGTGCCGTGTTGGCGGCGGCGAAAGCCCTGCTGGTGACGGAGGGGCTTGAGCCGTCGACTGATTCAGAAACGTTTATCGAATTCGACAGCCGGATTGCGCAGAAGGGCGTGGTACCCACGAAATACCGTGCACTGAGCAAGATCGTGGGCGATCTGGGGCCGAAGGAGACGACGGAGGAATCCGCGCGGGAAAAGATGCTGTTCGCGAAGGGATTTGTCGATGCTTGCCGGGTGGCGACCGACCAGATGGGGAAGGACCTGAAGCTGTCAGCCGTGAAAGCAGAGCCACCTCCTGCCGCACCCGCACCCGTTGAGACCAAACCGGCTGCTCCGGCTCCGACCGGCGCGCCGGTGTATGACCTGCGCGGAGTGGCCTGTCCGATGAACTATGTCAAGACGAAGCTCAAGCTCGAAATGATGGATGCCGGGGAGAAGCTGGAAGTCTGGTTGGATGCGGGCGAGCCGATCCAGAACGTGCCGATGAGTTTGAAGAACGACGGGCACAAGATCCTGGTGCAAGAGGCGCTGGAGGCCGACGCGGCGCACTATCGCGTGCTGGTTGAAAAAGTCGGAGAGTGAAAGGCACGAGAGTGATGGGAGTGGACGGCGGGCCGGAATTGATTGCCGGACTCACATCGTTGAGCGACGCGCTTGAGTCAAAGCAGCCGCAGGACGTGCTGGCCGCCGCGATTGAGCGCTATGCGCCCAAGATCGTTCTGGCATGCAGCTTCGGCGCGGAAGATGTCGTGTTGGTCGATATGATCCACCGGATCAATCCGTCCGTGCCGCTGTTCTATCTCGACACCGAGTTTTTGTTTCCCGACACCTATGCAACGCGTGATCGGATCATTGAACGCTATGACTTGAAGCCGGCGCAGGTGATCCAGATGAAATCACTGCTGACTCCGGAGCGCCAAGCTCAGCAGTACGGGGACGCCCTTTGGACGACTGACCAAGGGAAGGATCAGTGCTGCAAGCTCAGAAAAGTGGAGCCGCTGACCCGTGCGCTGAAGGGATTCGATGCCTGGATCACCGGCCTGAGAAGAGAGCAGGCCCCGACTAGAGCACATATCAAGATGATCGAATGGGATGAGCGGTTTCAATTGGTGAAGGTCAATCCTCTTGCCAAATGGAGTTGGACCGAAGTCTGGACGTATATCAATATATACGAAGTTCCCTACAACCCACTGCACGACCAGAATTACCCCAGTATCGGCTGCACCTATTGCACGAAGCCGGTCATGCCGGGCGAAGATCCCCGCTCAGGCCGCTGGCAGGGCAGCGCGAAAACCGAATGCGGATTGCACAAGGCCTGACATGCCGTTTGGAGACATACTCGCCAAAATTGCCAAAGGTCCCAAGGCGTCCAAGGACCTCACATGGGATGAGTGCCGGCAGGCAATGAAGGCATTGGTTGAAGGGGAGGCGACTCCGACACAGGTCGGCGCGTTTCTGATTGCCATGCGGTTCAAGACAGAATCGGTCACCGAGTTGGCTGCGCTGACGGCCGCGGCACGCCAGTATGTGCCGCCGCTCGCGGTGTCGCGGGATTTGGCGCTGGTGGATGTCCCGACGTATGCCGGAAAGCAGGACACCTTCCACGCGATCGTGGCTGCCGCCATCGTCGCATCGGCAGCCGGCGCCGCGGTTTTGATGCACGGCTACGACGGTATTCCCGGACGGCCGGGCGCCGCCGGGGTGTTGAAAGCCCTGGGCATTCCGGTGGAGGCCAATCCCAAACTCGTCGCCGAAGAAGTGAACCGAAGGGGCTTTGCCTATCTGGACATCGGCCTCTACCATCCACCCGTCTATCGATTCCTCGAAATGCGCCAGGAACTCGGCGTCAGGAACGTGTTTCATCCGATTGCCCGGCTGCTCAATCCGGCCCGGGCACCGGTGCAGATCGTCGGATTGTCCCACCCGCCGTATTTTGAGAAAACAGCCGAGGCGCTGCGCATGCTCGGCACGGCCAGAGCGCTGATCATTCGAGGCGTCGAGGGCGATCCGGAACTGTCTGCCTCGATGGTGACGCGGGTCCTGGAACTGCGCGATGAGCGCATCATGCCGCTGGGTGTGGCACCTAAAGATTTTGGACTCGGGTTCGTCCCATCACGGGAGATGGCCGGGTTTCCACCCGATCAGCGGAATAAGGAGGCCGAGTTGCTCCGCCGCATTCTTCAGAACCGGGTTCAGGGCGGGCCAAAGGAGTGGGTGCTCATGAACGCCTCGATGCTGCTCTATGCCGCAGGGAAGGGCGATTCGCTTGCAGCCTGTTTCCCTGTTGCTCGGGCGGCAGTCGAAGGCGGCGCGGCGGCGCGCAAGCTGGAGGAGTTGGCGCACACGCCGGTGGCAGCGTAACACGGATAACAGAAAGAAAAGGACATGAAGCATCTGCGGCAGCTTGAAGATCAAAGCGTCTATATTTTCCGGGAAGCGTACAAGCATTTCGACAACCTGGCCATGCTCTGGTCGATGGGCAAGGATTCGACCGTGCTGTTGTGGCTGGCCCGGAAAGCGTTCTTCGGCCATGTGCCGTTTCCGCTTCTGCACGTGGACACCAGCTACAAGATTCCCGCGATGATCGAGTATCGTGATCGGCTGGCCCGCGAATGGGGCTTGAACTTGGTCGTCGGGCAAAACAAAGAAGCACTCGCCGCCGGCATGAACCATACGTTAGGGCGCGACGTCTGCTGCACGGCGCTCAAGACGAACGCGATGAAGAATCTGGTCGAATCGAAGGGCTATACCGGCATCATCTTAGGCGTCCGAGCCGATGAAGACGCCACCAGGGCGAAGGAGCGGTATTTCTCTCCCCGCGACAAACATGGCGACTGGGATTTCCGCGATCAGCCGCCGGAGCTGTGGAACCAGTTCAAGACGACTTTCCCTCCCGGAACGCACATCCGTGTCCATCCGTTGCTCGATTGGACCGAGATCAATATCTGGGAATACATCAAGGCCGAAAACATTCCCTTCATGGATTTATACTTGGACCGGGGAGACGGTACCCGCTATCGGAGTTTGGGCTGCGCCCCCTGCACGACGCCCATCAAGTCCACCGCCAAGACGGTGGATGAAATCCTCGAGGAACTGCGGGGCACCAATATTGCGGAGCGGGCCGGACGTGCGCAGGATGCAGGACGCGGAATGGAGATGTTGCGGAAGAAGGGGTACATGTAATGGGCGACACGACCACCACGGCGGCGCCAGCGCGGGCCGTCTCGAAACCGGAAGAACATCTCAATATCGTGATCGTCGGACACGTGGATCATGGCAAATCCACACTGGTCGGGCGGCTCTATGCCGACACCGGCTCGTTGCCGGAGGGCAAGCTGGAGAAGGTGCAGGCCATCTGCCGCCAGCAAGGCAAGGAATTCGAATACGCATTCCTCTTCGATGCGTTTTTGGAGGAACAAGAGCAGGGCATCACGATCGACACGGCCCGGACGTTTTTCATCTGGAAGGGGCGGCAGTACATCATCATTGATGCGCCGGGCCACAAGGAGTTCCTCAAGAACATGATTTCCGGTGCGGCCCGCGCCGAGGCGGCCTTGTTGCTCATCGACGCGTTGGAGGGCGTGAAAGAGCAGTCCAAGAAGCATGGCTATTTGTTGTCGCTGCTCGGGGTCCGCCAGTTCGCCGTCGTCGTCAACAAGATGGACCTGGTCGGCTATCGGCAGGACGTGTTCGACGGAATCGAAAAGGAGTACCGGGAATTTTTGGGGCAATTCAAAGCGGTGCCGACGCAGTTTATTCCGGTCAGCGCCAAGCTGGGGGACAATATTGTCGGCCGCAGCGAGCGGATGTCCTGGTATACCGGGCCCACCGTTCTGGACACGTTGAGCCTCTTTCGCAAAGAAGCGGCCCGGTCGGAGCAGCCGCTTCGGCTGCCTGTCCAAGATGTCTACAAGTTCGATGCGCGCCGGATCATCACGGGCCGCATCACATCGGGCCGGTTGAAGGTCGGCGATCATCTGGTGTTTTCTCCCTCGAACAAACGGGCCAATATTCAATCGGTCGAAGCCTTCAACGTCGAGCCGCAGCCCATGTCGGCGGAGGCCGGCCAGTCGATCGGCATTACGCTGGACGAACAGATTTTTGTGGAACGCGGCGAAGTCGCCTCACATCAGGAACAGTTGCCGTCGGTTTCGACGGCCTTTCGGGCCAATGTGTTCTGGCTGGGCAAGAAGCCGCTCGAAAAGGGGCGCAAATATCTGTTGCGGGTGGCGACCAAAGAAGTGGACTGCGAAGTAGCGTCCATTCATCGGATCATCGATACGATGGACCTGGCCCAGCAGCAAGGCAGCAACGCCGTCGGCAAGAATCAAGTGGCGGAACTGACGCTGCGCGCGAAAACCCCGCTGGCGTTCGACCTCTCGTCTTCATTCGAGGCGACCGGCCGGTTCGTGCTCGTCGATGAGTACGATATCGCCGGGGGCGGCATCATCACGGAACTGGTGCATGACGATCAGGAATTTCTGCGCGAGGAAGCGCGGCGGCGGGATTTCGCCTGGGTCAAAGGTGAGGTGGGTGTCGAAGACCGCGCCAAACAGTACGGCCACCGGGCGGCCGTGGTGCTGTTTACCGGCGGGCGGCATACAGGCAAGTCGTTGCTGGCGCGCAAGTTGGAAGGACAACTCGTGGCCGACGGCCGGCATGCCTACCTCTTGGACGGCGAAAATCTTCGGCGAGGCCTCGATGCGGATCTCAGCGAAGTAGAGCGGACCCAGACGGCGGAGATGGCGCGGCGGTACGGCGAAGTCGCGCGGTTGCTGACTGATACCGGACTGATCGTTGTGTCCACCACGAACCCGTTTGGCTTGGCCTATCACGAAGCGGCGCAAGCGATCCGCACGCTCGTGCATCCGGCGCCCGTCATCGCCGTGCACATGAGCCAAACGGCGGAAGAGCCTCCACCCAACACCGATGTCATGCTGGTCGGCCCGACCGATTTGGATGCCGCGACCAAGCGGATCATGGACGAACTGAAAAAACGGGGTGTACTGGCCCAGGCCATCGGCGCCAAGCCGGTGTTCCAGTATTCCATTTAGGTCCCGAGGGCAGCCGGTATTTTCCCCTGCCAAGGAACCAATTCTATCTAATAGAAGGATCCAACTCCCTTCACACCTGATGGCAGAGTTGACGATCAGGTCCCCCTCATCCGTGCGGTTTGACTCGTCGAAAATCCCTGTGATAGCGTGTCCTTCTTGCAATTTAAGACAATCTTAAACGGTAGGGATATGGCGACTCAAAAGGATCTGAAAGCCATCCTTGGGAAATTGAATTATTCGGACGATGCCAAGGTCATTCAACAGATGACCGAGCAGACCAAGCAGGTCCGTGCACGCATGGCGGGTATCAAGCACAAGCTCGTGGTCATGAGCGGGAAGGGCGGGGTCGGGAAGAGCATGACCACCGTCAACCTCGCGCTGGCCTTCGCCCGTCAAGGCGCCAAAGTGGGCTTGCTCGACGTCGACCTGAACGGTCCCTGTGTGCCGCGCATGCTGGGGCTTCATGGCCGATCATTGACCATGACGGCAGAAGGAGCTATTCCTCCTGTGGGACCTCTCGGGGTAAAGGTCGCCTCGATGGATTTCTTCTTGGACGATGCCTCCCCCGTCCGCTGGAAAGGGCCGATGGATGTCAGCCCTGTCTGGTTAGGGTTGATGGAAATGAACGTCATCCGAGAGTTTCTGGCCGATGTCGTCTGGGGTGAGCTCGATTATCTGCTGGTCGATCTCCCTCCAGGGGCCGCAGCGGACAAGCCGCCGGTCATTGCCGGGTTTATTCCTGACCTGGCAGGAGCGATTGTCGTGACGACGCCATCAGAAGTGGCATCGGATGTGGTACAGAAGTCGGTTACCTATGCCCGCGACATAGGTATCAAGGTCATGGGCATTATCGAAAATATGAGCGAGTATCGCTGCCCTGCTTGTGGGGAAGTGAATGAGTTGTTCGAAGGCAATACCGAGGCGATGTGTGAGATGCTGGATTTGCCGCTGCTCGGGCGCATTCCCTTTGACCGGAAACTTGCGCGTACCTTCGACAAGGGGGAGCCGTTACTCGACGACACGTATTCGACAATTCAGCGATACCGGGAAATAGCTGGGCGCATCAGAACGTTACTTGACTATAAGAAGGTGCTTGCCGAACAATTGTGACACGACGCACTGAAGAGGAGAACCATGAAATTTGTATGCCTCAACTGTGAAACATACATGAACTTCGAGAAGGTGGAAAAGCCTGGGGAGGGCACTCTCGGCGTGTTTTTCGGTTGTCCGTCTTGCAATGCCAAGTTCTCCATGGTGACGAATCCTGGTGAAACCCAGATGGTCAGTTCCCTCGGAGTGAAGCTGGGGGGGCGCACTGTTGAGGCCGAGCCGTTCGAGATGACCCGTGGGACGTTGAAGGATGAAGCCTTGGCCGGCGCCGGTCAGATGGCAGCCTACCTCAACGAGAAGATTCAGGGCGGGCAACCTGCCGCCACTACAGCGTCATCTCCGGCCAAAGCTGGAGAAAAAACAAGCGGCTGTCCCTTCTCTGCCATGGTTGCTGAGATGGGGTTGACGAACTCCGGAAAGCCGGCGAACAGCGGAGCGACCGCGTCCGAATTCACCTGGACGCCTGATGCGAAGGAAAAGATCGATCGACTTCCGGCGTTTGTGAAACCCATGGTTCAAGGCAGCGTGGAAGCCTATGCGCGTAAGCAGGGCTTCAAGACTATTACGCTCCAAGTCATGGATGATTCCAAGAACTATTCGCCCGAGGGCATGACCTGGTCGCGGGAAGCCGAGCAGCGGCTGGAGAATATTCCTGATTTCATCCGGCCCATGGCGCGTAAAGAAGTTGAACGGATGGCGAAGGAACGCGGGGCATCGACCATTACTGCACAAGTGATGGATGAGGCCAAAGACAAGTTCATGAAATTTATGTAACGGCTACGGCAACCATCGTCTTGTTGAAGTGGGCCCATTCAGCCGGCTGAATGGGCCTTTCAATTGTCGGAGATGTATTTCTGCATGAAGCAGTGGGTCTTTGCGCTGCTCCTTCCGGGCGTGGTCGCCGTTTCGTGCGTCGCCATATCAACCTTGCCGGCGCATGCACAGGCGCGCTCCACCCACCATTCCTCCGGTGACATCAGCATCGGGCACGATGCCGACCCTACGCACGACGATCGGTGGGAAGGTTCCGCCCAGGGCACAGCCTACTCCAGGTTTAACCACCGATTTGTGGGGGTATTTGTCCTCCTGTTCGGCCTGGGAGAGTTAGGGCAGGCGCTGCAGTACCAATTGCCGTTCTGGATCCGACTCGTTCTACCGATTGCCCTCGCGGTTATCGGGCCGTATCTCCTGATATGGAGTGACCATGAGGCGTGGCCGATCGGGTCACTCACCTTTCTCCAAACCTTCTCCGGGCAAGACCCGGAAATTATTCAGCACAAATTCTATGGCGTGTTCGGCTCGATCGCGGCGGTGAGTGAGACACTTCGCCGGATCGGGTGGGCGTGGCATCCAGCGTGGGCGGCACCATTGTTTATCCTGGGTCTGGGTGGCTCCTTGCTGCTCTTTATCCATTCCCATGAGCATCACTCGGGGAATCACATGATCGAATTGCACCATGCCCTGCTTGGCAGTTTCGGGGTTGGCGCGGCTGTTTCGAACGCGATGGTCTCGTGGGCGTCCAACGCGTCGAAACAGACGGTAAACCGGTGGGAAGTGGCCTGGGCAGGATTCGTGACCATCATGGGTGTTCAACTCCTTGTCTACACTGAATAGCTCCCACTCCGGCAGCAGGCGCAATTGACACTCTTCCGAAGCCTGTGCTACCTGTTACACGTTGAATAGCTTGGGCCACTCACACAATCTCTAGCCGGGACAAGCTGTTTCTCCGGCATAGAGGAGGGACGAACCCATGGGCGGGCATAGTCATTGGGCGACCATCAAGCGGCACAAAGGGGCCCAGGACGCCAAGCGCGGAAAGATCTTCACGAGAATCATTCGCGAGGTCACAATCGCAGCCCGTTCAGGCGGCGACCCTGATGGAAATCCACGTCTTCGGTTGGCTATTGCCAAGGCCAAAGAAGCGAATATGCCCGGCGATACGCTGAAGAAAGCTATTCAGCGAGGGACCGGAGAACTCCCGGGTGTCACGTACGAAGAGTTTTCCCTGGAAGGGTACGGGCCCGGAGGGACGGCTCTGTTGCTCGAAATCACCAGTGACAACCGGAATCGGACGGTCGCCGAAATCCGCAGCCTGCTCACGAAAAATCACGGTAATATGGCTGAAGCCGGCGCCGTAGCCTGGCAGTTTCACAAGAAAGGGCTGGTCACGATTGAGAAAGGCAAGGTCGACGAGGACCGGCTGCTCTCCTTGGCGCTCGATGCCGGTGCAGAAGATGTCAAAGTCGGCGACAAATCATTCGAGGTCATCACAGATCCCCACGATTTTGAAGCGGTCAAGAAGGCGTTGGCCGATGCCAAGGTCGAGACCGTGCTCGCCGAGATCACCTATATTCCGCAGAATACCGTCCACCTTGATGAAAAACCCGCCGAGCAGATGCTCAAACTGATGGAAATCATGGACGAGCACGACGATGTGCAGAAAGTCCACGCGAATTTTGATATCTCCGACGAAGTGATGGAGAAGGTGGCCGTCACCGCCGGATAGGCCGGCTGGGTCCGCCGCTGTTACCGGGGTCACGAGATGAGATGATCGCCTTTTTGACGGGGCGGTTGGCGTTCAAAGCTCCGACTCACCTCACGCTGGATGTTCAGGGAGTTGGCTATGAAGTGCACATCCCACTCAGTACCTATTACGCCCTTCCCAATCTCGACGACATCACCGCACTGAATATTCACACCCATCTCCGGGAAGATGCGAT
>JAYWIP010000250.1:0-9139 GCA_039794465.1 Nitrospira sp. | reverse complement strand
TCGGGGCTCTGGCTCTACCTCCATCAACAAAGGACTCCGGGGAAGACCGGACCGTGAACTGCGCATCCGTTATGATGCCCAGGGTATCGTGCGGGAACTAATTCGGTAGCCGACTCGGTGATTGCATTGGCCTGCGCCGTCGGTCGGTGGTCCTCTCCCGTGTCTCGATGTGCCTTCGTCTCAGGCTGCTCAAGTTTCGTCCCTCATCTCTCCCCGTCGATCGACAAGTCAGCGATCTCCCTCTTTCGGCATCTCTTCTTAACGCGGCTGTTACGGGTATTTAAGGGTATGCAGAGTGACCGGTAACGGATCGTTGCGAAAGTACCGACCGTGGAGTGGGGAATGCCAGCCGGCCTCAGAAGACTGCAGCTACCTAAGTGCCGGGCGGTTTTTCGTATTCACAGCTGACGGGAAGATGTCACAGCTCAGCACCGAGTCACATGTGAGGAAGGGGCGGGGTAGGACATGTTGTTAACCGCGCCGTTACGAACTCTTGAGCGATGCCAGACTGGCGTGTAACCGACCGGTGTGAAGCTGAAACTGCTTGAAAGTGTCGTGTGGGAATCCAAGTGAGTGATGGTATTCACAAATGACCGGAAGGAGATTGCGATGTCGATGATCGATGACGAAGGAGTCAGTAATCCGTCGGACAATGAACATTTCGAGGATGTGTTGAGCGCCCGTCTGTCCCGGCGTGGGTTCTTGACCGGAGGGATGGCCACGGCAGCTGCGGTATCGTTGGGTGGTGTTGAAGCGCTGCTCAAGGCCGTGCCTGCCTCTGCTCAGGAGATTGACCAGGAAGCCACACGAGACAGGTTGTCCCTGGGATTCGAAAGCGTGCCCGTCTCTTCAGCCGACACAGTCGTTGTCCCGAATGGCTATACGGCCGAGGTGCTCATCGCCTGGGGCGATCCTGTTTCGAACGGTCCGGCTTTCAAGCAGGACGCAAGCAACACGGCGGATGAGCAGGCGCGTCAGTGGGGCATGCACAACGACGGACTCGTGTTTTTTCCTATCGTGGGATCGCAGCGCGGCCTCATTGTGCAGAACAACGAATACACAGATGACGGCCTGCTGTTCCCGGACGGCGTGGCAAACTGGACTCAAGAGAAGACGAACAAGTCGCTCAATGCTCACGGGGTGTCGGTCATCGAAGTCACCAAACGGACAGGATTTCCTTGGGACTGGCGCCGCAGGCGCGGCCAATGGGATGTCGTCCGGCCCTCTCCTTTTGCCCGGCGCATCACCGGTATGACTCCGATCAAGATCGGCGGACCGGCAGCCGGCGATCCCCGGTTCGTGACCAGCGAGGATCCGACAGGGACGCGCGTGTTGGGGACGCTCAACAATTGCGCCATGGGCTATACCCCCTGGGGCACATACTTGGCCTGTGAAGAAAACTTCAACGGCTACTTCCGCAAGAACGGTCCGCAGACGGCGCTGGAGCGGCGCTATGGTATTACGGCCGCCGGATTCGGCTACCTTTGGCATACGACCGACAAGCGCTTCCGCACGGACGAAGAGCCGAACGAGCCGAATCGTTTTGGATGGGTGGTGGAGATCGATCCGTTCAGACCCCACTCAACGCCGGTGAAGCGTACTGCGCTCGGACGGCTCAAACATGAAGGGGCGTGGGTGCAGGAAGCCCGGAACGGCCGTGTCGTGGTTTACATGGGCGACGACGAGCGGAACGAATATATCTATCGGTATGTGTCCAACTTGCCATGGAGGCAGGCGCGCTTTCAAGGCATCAATCCGCTCGACGACGGGATCCTCTACGTCGCCAAATTCCATGCAGACGGTGTGGGGGAATGGTTGCCGCTCACTCCGGACAATCCGCGTCTCGCTGGGTGGTCGTTGAACGACATCCTTATCAATACGCGCGGGGCGGCGGATGCGGCCGGCGCCACGATGATGGATCGTCCCGAATGGATCGATACGTTCCCAAACAGGCTGACGGCCATCGCGACGTTAACGAATAACAACCGGCGCGGCTCGACTCCTCCGTCGGTCAATAATCCCGACGGATCGACCGCTGCGGGCTCAGCCCGACCGCCGGTTGATGCGGCTAATCCGCGCGCGATCAACAATTACGGACACATCATCCGCTGGTACTATCGCCAGGATTGGACGGAGCCGACGTTCGGCTGGGATCTCTTCGCGCTGTGCGGCGATCCGGTGAACCCGGCTCATAGCTCCACGATTGTCGGCGACAAATACGGCTCGCCGGACGGCATCTATGTCGATCCAAGCGGATTGATTTGGATCCAGACCGATATCTCGACCAATACCATCAACTCCGGCAACTACGCCGGGTTCGGCAACAATATGATGCTGGCCGCCCATCCGGACACGAGGGAAACCAGGCGATTCCTCGTCGGGCCGAACCAGTGCGAGATCACCGGTGTGTTCATGACCCCGGACCGTCGAACCATGTTCGTCGGCATCCAGCATCCGGGCGAGCGGCCGGACGATTTGCCCGGCGATCCAAACAACCCGAAGCAGTTCAGCTCCTGGCCGGACGGTCCGAACGGCGGGCGCCCGCGGTCGGCCTTGATCGTCATCACGAAGGATGACGGCGGGATAATCGGAAGCTAGAAAACCGAGGTAGCATCCTATTCTCCCTACCTCTGCAATGGCGTGCGCGCCTGCCAAGCAGGCGCGCACGTGTGACAGACATGGAACCTCACCGGACGCAGCCGCTCGTCACGCCCTTGCCCGATCCCGCCCTCGAGTTGCGCCGACAGATTCTGGTCACCGGCCTCTTCAAACATGTGGCTGAAGTTCGGACCATCGAGGACGGCTTTGCGTTCAGATTCAAACGTTCGACCCTGCTGTCGAAACGCATCGCGGAATATCTCTTGTTCGAGGGCCGGCATTCTCCCCGGCTCGCGTTCATGTTTGTCGTCGAGCCGGAGGGAGGCGCATTCTGGTTACAGGTGCGCGGAGGCGAGGAAGATCTGAAGCGGCTCAGCGGAGCCTACTTCCAGGAGGCTCTCGATCGTTCTTGGAACAAGAGCAGGTCAATGCCCTTTAGCCGGTTGTTGCCATAGACGGGCGTCCTCGGTCGGCTCGGCTGGGCATGCCGGCGGTGCAGCCGATTGTGGGCGATGATCCGATCGAGAATATCGCCGCAGTGAATACAGCGCCACGCCACTCTCCTGAGACCTCCCTCACTGATGATCTCTGGAACAGTCATCCCAGCACAACGGACGCATTGCATGGTCGGCCTCCTGTTGGTGTGAATGGCGCGGGGGGCTGTTCCGCCCATGGCTTCAGTTCCTTGCGGCCCCATGCTCGATCAGTGTGAGGCAGGGGACACAAAAGAGCGCATCCGGCTTGACCGAAAGACGCTCGAAAGGAATTTCCCTGTGGCACCGGCGGCACCGGCCGTAGTCGTTGGTCTGCATCAGGCGCAAGGCCTGTTCGATGTGGCGTAGCTTGTCGAAGGTTCGGACCCTGACCTGAAGGGCAAGATCTTGCCCGAATTCGCTGCAGGCTTGGTCGATGGGGTCCGGGTGCATTTCAGGCTCCTCGTCGGTGAGCAACGAGAGGTGGGTATCGGCCAGTAGTATGGCCCGTTGCCTCGTCAATTCTGTCCGGAGTTGGGTCCGCTGTATCGTCGTCGCCGGTTCTGTGCAGGTCCGGCCTGGATCTTGTATGAGAGGGCTGCGACGAGGTTGCCGTGAGTGCGCAGTGATCGACATGGTCGCTCCTTTCTCTATGTGTCCATGGCGGAACTCTAGCGAAGTTGAGTGCATCTCTTTGTCAGGATGTGCTCAATTCTCTGTAACAGACGCCTCAAGTTTGGATGGAGGGAATGCAGAAACGGGCTTGATCAATCAATTATGATTGATGTATGAAGATAGTATGACAACGCTGGCATCGAGAGGTCGGGGGAAAACAGTCCGTCTCTTCCATGCGCTTTCGGATGAAACACGGCTTCGCATTCTAGAGCGATTGCGAGAAGGAGAGCAGTGCGTCTGCGAGTTGACTGATGTGTTCAAGACCGGCCAATCCAGATTGTCGTTTCACTTGCGGGTCTTGAAGGATGCCGGTCTTGTAATGGATCGCCCTGAGGGTCGGTGGATCTACTATTCGCTGAACCGTGACGCCTTACGTGAGGTGGAAGATCTCGTCGCATGGCTCACGGAATCGGCTTCGAGGAATATGCCGGTGCGTCGCTGTTGATCGGAGCGTTTTTTTGCTCGTAACAATCAACAAGTGTTGATGGATAGAGGGTGATAAGAGGCTGTGGGTAAAGCTGTTCACCAAATGGGTGGACAGTAGGCAAAGGACAAGAGCGATGGACAATGTCATTACGCAGGTGCTTCACGCGCAACCTCCTGTGAAGCGGCTGAATCTGTTCGAACGGTATCTCACATTGTGGGTGGCTCTCTGTATGATCGCAGGAGTGTTTCTGGGACAAGCGGCACCGGATATGGTCCGGGAATTACAAGGTCTGGAGTTCGGCGAAGGCAGCCACGTGAATTTCCCCATCGCAATCCTCATCTGGCTCATGATCACCCCCATGATGATGAAAGTCGACCTCACGTCGCTCCGTAACGCGGGACGCCGGCCGCGAGGATTACTGGTCACCCTCTTCGTGAACTGGGTGGTCAAGCCCTTCTCTATGGCGTTGTTGGCCTGGCTGTTCTTCCGTGTGGCGTTTTCCGCCTGGATTTCGCCGGCTGAGGCAGACCAGTACATCGCGGGCTTGATCATCTTGGCTGCGGCTCCCTGTACCGCCATGGTTTTCGTCTGGAGCTATCTTACGGACGGCGATCCGGGCTATACGCTGGTCCAGGTCACGGTGAACGATCTGATCATGCTGGTACTCTTTGCTCCGCTTGTGGGATTCCTGGTTGCCGGCGCCTCGGCGCTGACGGTACCCTTCGCCGTCCTGCTGTATTCAGTCGTCGCCTTCATTGTCGTCCCGCTGTTCCTGGGCGTGGTGCTCCGGCACTGGTTCATCGCACAACATGGCCGGACCTGGTTCGAGACCTCCCTCATGCCCCGCTTTGCACCCGCGACGATTCTGGCCTTGCTCGCGACACTGGTGCTGATCTTCGCTTTTCAGGCCCACAATATCACGGGCAAAACCTGGCATGTGGCGCTCCTCGCTGTCCCGATCCTCATCCAGGTGTATTTCAATGCCTCGCTGGCCTACGGATTGATGAAATGGTGGAAGGTGCCGCATTCTGTGGCCGCACCCGGTGCGCTCATCGGCGCGAGCAACTTTTTTGAGTTGGCGGTGGCAACGGCAATCGCCTTGTTCGGTCCGGATTCCGGCGCGGCCCTGGCGACAGTGGTGGGAGTGCTTGTGGAGGTTCCCGTCATGTTATCTGTCTGTGCGGTCTGCAACCGGACGCGCCACTGGTTCCCCGCGGAGGAGCCCGCATGAAGCCTGCCGTACTGTTCTTGTGTACTGGAAATTCCTGTCGTAGCCAGATGGCGGAGGGCTGGCTGCGGCATCTGGCCGGAAGCCGATTTGAGGCATTGAGTGCCGGAACGCACCCTGTGGACCTCAATCAAGGGGCGGTTCAGGCGATGGCGGAGGCGGGCATCGACATCTCCCAGCAGCGATCGAAGCACGTGAACGACGTACTCGTGCCGCTTCCGGAGTATGTCGTCACCGTATGTGATCGGGCAAAAGAAACCTGCCCGACGATTCGCGGCGGATCCACCACGCTGCATTGGAGTTTTGACGACCCGGCTGAGGCACAGGGATCTGATGAAGATCGTGCTAAGGTTTTTCGCCGCGTACGAGACGAAATCGCCGAGAAGATCAGAGATTGGCTGAAGACAGAAGGCCGATTGCCGTAGGCGTCGGTCGCCCGGCGCGTGGCTACCGGCAGGCCGTTCGTTCCCAGTGCTGTGATCGCCGGTCTTCGTCGAAGTAGACACGGTATCCAACGCAGCGGGAACTTCCTGCCAGAAATTCGTAATCCCATGCCTCGTTCCCGGTCGGCAGTTTCTTGAGCCGCTGTGGGTACCCAAAGTGCCGGATCAACTCTTCCTGCCCGAAGTGCCCAATGCTGTTCTCGAACTCTTCGAGTCGGGGCTGGTGACTGCATGCTGGCAGAAGAGGCAGGAGGGCGCTCGAAAGAGCCAGGACCCACTGCAGGAGGCGCGTCATGGCTTCACGAGCGGACACGAACCCCCCTTAACTAGACGGTCGGGGCCTGATCCGAAAGTTTGTACCCCAGGGATTTCACCGAGATGATGGCTTCTTCGAGCAAGGGGATCTTGAGCTTCAGCCTTCGGATGTGCACATCCACCGTTCTTGTGGTCCCGTAATAGTCATAGCCCCACACGGCGTTGAGCAGCACATCGCGGGTCAATACGCGACCCGGATGACGCAACAAGTATTCGAGTAGGCCGAACTCTTTGGCGGTGAGCGACACTTCCTTGCCATTCACCGTCACTTCGTGTCGGGACACTTCCATTGCAAGCGGGCCAAAGATGAATGAAGATCGTTGGTCGCTGGTCTCCCGGTCGAGTCGGCGGAGGAGAGCCTTCATCCGAGCAACCAGCGCTTTGGGACTGAATGGTTTTGTTACATAGTCGTCGGCGCCGAGCTCCAACCCGACAATGGTGTCCGATTCCTCTGCCTTCGCGGTCAACATGATGATGGGAAGTAATGCGGTGTCCGGCGCATTTCGAATCCTCTTGCAGACTTCAATGCCGTCAATTTCCGGGAGCATCAGGTCGAGAATCACAAGGTCTGGACGCTCGGACTTCAGAAGTTTCAGGGCCTCGGTCCCCGACTGCGCAACATTGGTACGAAATCCCTCTTTTTCCAGGTAGAGTTTCACCAACTGCGCGATATCCGGCTCATCCTCAACAATCAGGATTTTCTTGGGAGTTCGATCCGACATGTTTCCACCATGAAACCGGTGTGGCTCATCGAGCACGGCTGATTGGGTACGTATTCCGCCAATTATCATACCTGCCGCATGTTACGGCTTGATTACGATTGTGTAACGGATTGGGGCTATGATTGAAAGATGGCGAATCGCCTGTCAGGCCACATGGTGCCCTCTTCGAGGTCCGAGGCCGGCGGCGGCTCTCCCCGCCAAGAAGCCCGTGGCCCAGGCCCATTGGAAGTTGAAGCCGCCGATGCGCCCGTCACAATCGAGGATCTCGCCGACGAGAAACAAGCCGGGCACAAGCTTCGACTCCATCGTCCGGTAGTCGATCTCTTCCAGCGGCACGCCGCCGGCCGTCACTTCCGCGTAGTTCCAGCCGCGCTCTCGTTCGATGGGCAGCGCCAATTTCGTGAGCGCGGCAATCAACCGTTCTCGGTCGGTTCGGCAGACTTGCGCGACGGCCTGTTGGGGGGAGCATCCGGCGTGTCGGCAGAGTGCTTCGGCACACCGCTCAGGGACACGCAAGGCCAACGTGTTGACAAGCGATCGGCGTGGGCGATGGGAAGCCTCATGCACGAACCACGCGCGTGCCTGCTCCGGTGTCTGGCCGGGCAGGAAGTTCGCGTGGACGAGGGCGTCCTCTCCTCGTTCACGAGCGAGAGTCCAGAACCGGCTGGCATCCATGACGACGGGACCGCTAATCCCGAAGTGTGTCCAGAGTAAACTGCCGGTCCGCGTATCAGCGGTGTGTCCATTGACGGTCGTCGTCAGCGTGACCTCATGCGAGAGGCCGGAGAGTGATTGGTGAAACATTTGGTCATCGAGCACCAGCGGCACGAGCGCCGGAACGGTGGTCGTGACAGAATGGCCAAGCCGACGGGCCAGACTGTACCCGAATCCATCGCTCCCGGATCTTGGAATCGACCGGCCGCCGGTCGCCAGGATAACGTTCTTCGCGTTGAGAGAGCCATGGTTGTGCTGGAGGACGAATCCAGCGTTCACGGACTTCTCCAGGCCTGACACGCGATGGCCGGTCCGGATGGTGATCCCTAGCGTGCGGGCTCGCGTCACCAGCGCGGTGAGCACTGTTCTGGCTGTGTCGGTGACGGGAAACAGTTTGCCGGTGTCTTCGCGTTTGAGGGTGACGCCCATCGAGGCGAACCACTCGACGGTGTCTTCTGCGGAGAAGGCAGCCAGCACGTTTTTGATGATGCGGCGATTCCCGAAGTAGTCGCTCGGCGTGACGGCGTCATGTGTGACGTTGCAGCGCCCGCCGCCCGAGACGAGGATCTTCGCGCCGATGCGGTTCGCGCCGTCCAGCAGCACGATGCTGCGTCCTGTCTTACCCTCAGCACGTTCTCCCGCGACAATCGAGGCGGTCAACCCTGCCGCGCCAGCACCGACGACGGCGACATCGCAGGCACCGGATGCCTCCACATTAGACACTTTTAACTGCCTGTTAACAAGGGTTTAATCTCACGATGTTACCGTGCCCTCCATGTTCAGGGAGATTCAATGGCATGAGCCATGGGAGCAGGAGGTAATCCATGACCTGTCAAAAGTGCAGAGGCCTTATGATCGAAGAGCGGCAACCGGAACTGTCGCCCGGCACGATCATTCATCGATGCATCAATTGCGGACTGATCCTCGATCCGTTGCTGTTGAAGAATCGCCTCAATCATCTTCGGGAAAAAGCTGCGGTGCTCCACGCTGCGTAAGGCACATGCGTTGTGTCGGTTCCGTCCGATCACGGGCGTGGTTAGGCGTGTGATCGGATGGGGCGGGGAGTGGGCGTCGCGTGCGCGGTCAGATCGAAAACTCCGCCCAGAGAAAGGTATGATCTGAGGGGTCTTTTGCTCGCCGCGGCCCGACGTCCACATCAGCCCGCACACATTTCTCCGCCAGCGGCCTTGTCGAGAGAATGTGGTCGATCCTCCATCCTTTGTTGGCCTCCAGCGAACCCGGCGCCCGATAGTCCCAGAACGTGTATTGCTGCCGTGTCGGATACAATTTCACAAATACGTCTTGGAATCCCCACGCAAGCGTCCGTTCATACGCCTTGCGGGCCGCTTCATGGTAACAGACGTGGTTCAGGTGTTTTTCCGGGCTGTGCACGTCCATTGGCCGAGGCGCTATGTTCATGTCTCCGCACCAAATCGCCGGCGCTTGCGGTACAAGGTGCTTGTCGAAATATTTCCGCAACCGGTCGTACCATTCCAATTTGTAGGCGTACTTCGGTGAGTCGATCTCAAAGCCCTGCGGCACAT
>JAYWIP010000249.1:0-1995 GCA_039794465.1 Nitrospira sp. | reverse complement strand
TGCTCGAAACGCGGCGTGTCGAGTGGTGTGGAAATGATCAGGATTTCGCGGATCCCCGCCAGCATCAGCGTGCTGAGCGGGTAGTAGATCATCGGCTTATCGAACACCGGCAGCAGTTGTTTGCTGATCGACAGCGTCGCCGGATGCAGTCTGGTGCCGGCGCCGCCGGCCAGAATGAGGCCTTTCCTGGGGAGTGGGGGGTGGGGAGTGGGGGGTGGGGTCATCGCGCAGTCCATTGTTGCGCCAGACCGAAACGCTCTTCTGCGGGAAAGGCACCGGTAATGTCGTAGATGGACTTCACCAGGGTCATACTGACTTTCCAGGCATCCAACTGCTCGTGAGGCTTGCCCACTGCCTACTCTCCACTTCCCACTTTCGCGCCATATTGGCGCGAAACCCAATCCCGATATGCCCCGCTCGTGACATTGCGGACCCATGACTCATGGTCCAAATACCACTGAACGGTTTTCCGTATGCCGCTCTCAAATGTCTCGGCCGGCTTCCAACCGAGTTCCCGCTCGATCTTGGTCGCATCGATCGCATAACGCCGGTCGTGGCCAGGCCGATCTTTGACGAAGGTGATCAGAGACCGGTAGGTGGCAAGGGGCAAGTTGCAAGAGGCCGGTGAGGCAAGTTCATCCAGAATGTCGCACAGGGTGTGCACCACATCGAGATTGGTTTTCTCGTTCCCGCCGCCGATATTGTAGGTCTCGCCAGGCTTTCCGGCTTCCAGCACCCGGCACACGGCGCGGCAATGGTCCGTGACATACAGCCAATCGCGGATCTGCCGGCCGTCTCCATAGATCGGCAGCGGCTTGCCCGCCAGCGCGTTGTGAATAACGAGCGGGATCAGCTTTTCGGGAAACTGATAGGGGCCGTAGTTGTTGGAACAGTTGGTCGTGAGTACCGGCAGGCCGTAGGTATGGTGATAGGCACGGACCAGGTGATCGCTCGCCGCCTTGCTGGCCGAATAGGGACTATTGGGCTGATACGGATTCGTCTCCCTGAACGCCGGCTCACCGCGATCAAGAGACCCGTAGACTTCATCCGTGGACACGTGAAGGAATCGAAAACCGGTCCTGGCCGATCCATCGAGCCCCGTCCAGTACGCCCGCACGGTTTCCAGCAACCGGAACGTGCCGACGATGTTGGTCTGAATGAATTCGTCCGGACCGTGGATCGACCGGTCCACATGGCTTTCCGCCGCGAAGTTGACCACTGCGCGCGGCTGATGTGTGTCGAGCAGACCCGCGATCAATCCCGCATCGCCGATATCGCCGCGGACGAACAGGTGGCGTTCGTCACCGTTGAGGGCCGATAAATTGTCGGGATTCCCCGCGTAGGTCAGTTTGTCGAGATTGACGAGCGGTTCTTTTTCCCGGCTCAGCCAATCGAGCACAAAGTTCGATCCGATGAATCCGGCCCCTCCCGTCACGAGAATCATGGTTGAGAAACCTGTACACGCCGGCAGCCCATCGGTCAGACCTCCTTCGCAATCACCGCACGCCGCTCCAGTTCGTCCATGATCCGATTCACACAGTCATCGAGACCCGCCTGACCTGTCTCCACCATGATCTCGGGGTGATCCGGCGCTTCATAGGGCGAGGAAATCCCCGTAAATTCGGCAATCTGTCCGGCCCGGGCTTTCTTATATATTCCTTTCACATCCCGTGCTTCGCAGACTTCAATCGGCGCATCGCAGTAGATCTCGATGAAGTCCGCATCCGACACCATCTCACGGACGCGCCTCCGATCCGCGCGATACGGCGAAATGAAGGCCGTCAGCACGATCGTCCCCGCTTCCATAAACAGCTTGGCGACTTCACCGATGCGCCGGATATTTTCTTGACGGTCCTGCGCCGAAAAACCGAGGTCGCCGCACAATCCATGACGCACATTGTCACCGTCCAGAACGAACGACCGACAGCCGCGCCGGTGCAAGCGCTCTTCGACTGCGTGGGCCAACGTCGACTTCCCCGACCCGGAGAGTCCCGT
>JAYWIP010000248.1:0-8173 GCA_039794465.1 Nitrospira sp. | reverse complement strand
GTGCACGAAGGCGATCGGCTCACGATCTACCATGATGGTCGCAGAGAGGTGATCTTCTTGAAGGGCATCGACTGTCCAGAACTGAACCAGCCCTACGGGAAAAAGGCCAAACAGGTCACGCAGGCCTATGTGGGAACCCGTGAAGTAGTGATTGAGTCCATTGAACGAGACCGGCAGGGCCGGGTGGTTGCCGAGGTCGCCCTGCAGGATGGACGGAGCGTCGCCCATGAATTAGTGAAGGAAGGACTCGCCTGGTCACGGGGCGGAACAGCCGCGGGACGAAGCTTCGACGACGATGAACAACTGGCCCGGGCTTCCAAAACCGGGCTGTGGGCCGATCCGAACCCGGTGCCGCCGTGGAAGTGGAAAGCACCGAAAAAAACCGGCCGCAAATTTTCCAATTAATCTCCCCAGGCGAATCGTCACGATTACTCACCTCGCTCCTATCCTGCTTTCCCCGAATCACACAACCTTCGGCATGGCGCGCACTTGTGGGGTGAGGGGCCGCTCCTGCCAGAAGCGATCGGCTTCAAGCAGGAGCGGTGTTCGAGATTCCTCTAGCTGCCGGGAGTCGGCTCAGGAATCAGGGGTCGGATGTCAATGGTTGACAGTCCGGTGTTGTGGTTGTTGGGTGACGCATCGATCCCGGCTTCGGCCGGGTCCGCGGAGATTGCGGCGGCGGGAGTTACCATGTGTTCCTGGCCGAACTTTCTGATTTCCAGATGCACGCGGCGGTTGACGTGCCGGCAAATATCACTGTTGTCCACGCAGAGCACACCCTCTTCGCCAAGACTCATCACTTTCATCCGATGTTCAGCCACACCTGCGCTCAGTAATTCGGCCTTCACGGTTTCTGCACGCTTCAGGCCGAGTTTCATGTTATAGCCGGTCGACCCTTGCGGGTCGGTATAGCCCTGGATCAAGACTCCGTAGTCTGGGTTGTGCTTCAGCTGCTCGGCTCGGGCGGCAAGTTGCGCCTTCGCTTCGTCCGTCAGGCCCTTTCGGCCCACTTCAAAATGGACGTCTGTATGGATGACGTCGTCCGATGGTGCAACCATGGGAGCTGTGACAGGGGTGGATTTGGCGATCGAGGCGTCATTCTGACTCAAGCTGCCCGATTGCTTAATCATCCCAGGCACAGTGGTATTCCCAATTGTCTCCGTGGCCGTGATTCGGTCGTTGTTCTGCCCGTAGTACCAGGCTGCGGCCAGCGCTCCGCCGAGAAACAAGACCAATCCCGCCAGCAGCGCGACTTCTCTTGTCTCTTTCTGTGGCCCCACAATCTTGGGGGCGATATTTCCTGACGACACCTGCGATGGACCGTTCTGCATGATGGCACCCTCCTCAGCGTAAGAGTGTGAAAGTGAAAAAGTCTTAATGTTTCAGGCTGACAAGCTGACAGGCATCAGAGCGTTCGTACTGTCATCACCTCCTTTTCAGGTTGATTGCTCGTGCCTGTTGACCTGGTGTTTGAGCAACCGGAATGCCGACGAAGGACAGTGGAAAAGCTCAGGAAGTTCTGAGCAAAGTTCAGGGGTTCAGAGAATGAAGGGGGTAGACGCTCGATGCGGGGAAGCGAAGCCCGTCACGCCTTGCGGGGATGGCCCCGCAGGATGAAGAAGGAACGGCATCCGTACTGATTCCTTGCTCCCCGAGCGCGCACGCAGGATCAATCGGATTCGCAGACTATGGGCGGTGCTCGCTCAACGGGCGCAGTGGAATCAGTACGGATGCCGTTCCAGAGGAAGGTGAAAACGAGCAAGCTTGGAAGGAGCGTTGTGGATAGCACCATGGCGAAAGCGTTGGTCTCGTTCCTTCCAGCCAAGGTGTAATCGCTATGTTGGCTTTTCAGATAGATCCGCTGCGCTCAACAAAGTAGAATGTCCCAGTTTTCAGTTTAAAGTTTGCCTATCTGATCGCCAGCCGCTGCTGATCTGCGTGTCTGTTAGGCCGTACAACGGGTTCTGCAGCCCGGTGTTGTGACTGGTGGAGACTACATGGCAGGACAGGGATCTGCGGGCAACGTCATTGCAGCGCTCTGTAGCTTCTTCATTCCCGGCTTGGGGCAGTTGCTTCAAGGGCGCCTCTTTATGGCCATTATCCAATTTGTCCTGGCCGGTATCCTCTGGTTCTTCCTCCTGGGCTGGGTCATTCACCTCTGGTCCATCCTCGATGCGGCCTTGTGGACACCCAAGCGTCCAGTAGATTCCTAACGTTGACATTCTAGACAGGCTACGAATATGCTGTGTAAGGTTTGACTGTTCTACAGTCAGTTTAGGCAGTGCATTCTAACTACGTCGGGGAGAAAAGATGATCAGGAGATACTACCGTGCCGCCCTCATCGTGGTTGTGCTTGGAGCGTTCGTGAGTGTGCCCATGGTGAATGCCTATCCGACCCCCGCGGGTAACGTCAGCGAGGCTATCAATCACGCGAAGCAAGCGGTGGCCCATGGTAAAGAGGGGCATGCTGACGAGCTTGTGAAACATGCGGAAACAGCGCTGGATTTTGCGAAGATGGGAGGCAAAGGCGTGGAGGTGAGCGAAGGGATTTATCATCTTAAACAAGCCATAGAACATGGCAAAGCTGGTCACGCCGACGTGGGAGTCGAACACCTCGAGACCGCCCTAAAGCATTTGTCCGAGATCAATTGATGGACATTTCCCGAGCGCACGCGACTAAGTATTGGGGTCGCGTCTTATTCTGTGCATGCCAGCCGATCAGTGGCCATCTGTGGCTCTCTTGCTTTTAGTCTGCAACTCTACGTTCACGAGTTTTATTTCTGAGAAATCTTCGAGCCGCGGACACCAACGGGTACCGGCACGCCACAAGGCCGAGTCCAGTTGGGCATAGATTGTTCCTGGGTGGTCATAGTGAATGCCGTACGCTTGTGAGGCTGCGCATCGACATGGAAACACGAAGGACTTTCCCGAGTTGTCCAACTCCACCTCGAGTCGTGTCACGGCCAGGTCAAGTGTGAGCCGGATCTTGAACCAACAATGCGCATGATAGTCCTCGGCCTGCATCGATTGCTGATAGCACTGCAATACATCTCGGACGGTCGTCATAGGCAACGACGTATTTCCCGAGAGGACCTCGGCTCGCTTGTCGAGCACCAAGGCCTTGGCCAGGGACAAGGCGTGTCCGACTTGAATCGGGTTGAGGAGGTCAAACGCTGACTCATAAATGGGGAAGTTGGGATGTACGGAAAATTCGCGGAGTGTTCCTCGCTTGGCGAGCTCCAGGTGCCAATAAAAGTCCACGGCCTGCGATTGGCGGAAGCGAAAGGTAAGTAGGCTCATCGTTCAACCCCCATCATCACGGCTGGCTGAATCTGAAACCTCCGAGACGGTACTCGGTCGCGGTTAATTTTGGCTAGGTGTTATAACCTCTTCTGCTACCGTTTGGATGGGACCTTGAACATCGCCAGACTGGATCAGTGATTGACTTAGGGTTCGTCTTTGGGAGACTCCTCGCTCTGCTTGAGCCAGAGTTCCAGCAGTCGCGTCTCGCGTTCAGACTGGGAAATATGCTCCAGCGCGAACGCGCCCGTCAAACGATCTTCATAAAACGCCCGCTGCTTCGCGTAAGTTTTCTTAAACGCATCCCGCTTCAGACTTTTCCAGTTCGCATCGGATATCCCAGCCTGGGCACGCAAGAGGTTAATCTCAATGGCTTGGAACGCAAAGACTTTCGCTAACACCTTGATGACCGTGGCATTGGTCAGAAATCTTGGAGGCTTCTCAGCCATGACTCATCGTTTCGGTTAAGCCAAGGCACACATGACTACCCCGGTGTCATCCTCAGCATCCTACAGTGGTGCGGAGGCTCGAAGTGGAAACGATCAGTTCCGCACGCCGCTCCAGACTTTTGCCGGATCGATCGGCTTGTCGGGATTGAGTCTTCTCGCCTTTTCCAGCAGCGCATCAGTCCCCTCCGGATAAGCCGGGTCAGAAATACAACAATTGTCGACGGGACAGACTGCCGCACATTGCGGTTCGTCAAAATGACCGACACACTCGGTGCACCGCTCGTGGGTAATCACGTAAATATCGTTTCCCATGCCCTGGCCGTCGCCCACCTGATTGCCCTTCGCCTCCGCATCGCCGCGCGTTTCGAAGATGGCCTCGTTCGGACATTCCGGCAGGCAGGCGCCACAGTTGATACATTCGGCGGTAATCAATAATGCCATGATTCTGGCCTCCTTATGCTCTAAAGTTTCTCGTTTTCATAGGTCAACGGGATACGCATGGTGCACCTTCGTAAGCGCCCCTGTCAATACGGCAGTTGGGAAGGAGAACTGCTGGGGAAGAAAAGTGGGATCGTGCCTTGCTGTACGGGAGAATTGTCAAGGAAGTTAAGAGGTTAGATAAGTTGGCTCGGAAAGTTTTGGATCACATAGTGTTCTGTGTGTACCGGTGAGCGAGGGAAGGCCGCATGGTGTGATTGTTGACCTTATGGCCGACTGAGGAGGACGACCATCCGCATCGTGAATCCGACGCCCGGAGCCGTCCCACGACGGCTCCGGGCGTAACCTTCAGGGATGCCCTCGCCGGTGCGATTAGCTGATTTGGACCAGCCACGAACTCTTCTATCCACCGACAAAGCCACCCGTCATTAAGGCAAACCCAACAATCCCGATAAGAAACGCTGCTAACAAATAAGCCCATACTGGCTCAGACTTTAACTCCTCCATTATGTTGACATGACGCATAGCTGTTCACCTCCTTTGCCTTTACCGAACAGTTGGCTTGAGAGTCCCGCCATGCTGTTCGCTGTCTTACGCCGCCATTGAAATCCTACAAATAGGGAGATCTTTCTCGCCATCGCCCGAAGGGTGGAATTGATGTACACCGTTCGGGTGGGAGCAGCACAACGATTGGATTGGCTTACCTGGCCTGCAGGAAGGCCAGCACGGCCTCGACTCGGCCATGGACGGACAGTTTTCGGTAGATGTGGTGCAGGTGGGTCTTGACCGTATCTAGTGACACACACAGATCGTCGGCGATCTCTTTATTGCTGCGGCCGATGGCTGCATAGGCCAAGATCTCACGTTCTCGATCGGTCAGGCCCGACAACAAGGCGGTTTCCTCGTATGGCCGATGCCCGACCGCTGCCAGCGCGCGCCGTGCGAACTGGTCGGGCATGCACGGTGACTGAAGATGTTCGCCTCGGGCTGCGGCGCGGATACAACGCAACAGCTCAGTCGAGTCGGCATCTTTGAGCAGATAGCCGAATGCGCCGGCTTCCACCGCCTCGACGATCCGTGCATCGTCGTCGTGGGCGGACAACAGCACGACCCGTGTATCGGGCACGCAGCTGTGGATCAGCTTGGTTGCCGTGACTCCATCGCGGCTGGGCATGTCGATGTCCATCAGCACGAGATCAGGCTTGTGGGCGATCGCCAGATGAAAGGCTTCACGCCCGTCCGCGGCTTCGGCTATGACTGTGAGATCCCGTTCCTGCTCCAGGAGCGCTCGCAGACTGTGCCGAAACAAGCGGTGCGCTTCAGCGATGAGCAATCTGATAGACATGCCATACCCCTGCCGGATGTGCGGCTGAACGGCAAGCGAAACTCATCGGACCCACAGGTCCGATCATCACGTAAGCAGACAACTCAGCGAGATGATTGGGGAGGAACGAAAGAGAGAGGAGGTCGCAGCCGCCACGTCCGTTCCATTGGAGCTGTTTTCCAGGAAGGATCATGGCCGCCACCTCCCAGAGGATGAGGCGGTAGTAACAGAGAAACTCTACGCCCCTCCGGTGTGGAGTTCAAGAGGGGCCCGCCCAGGCGGTCTCCAGCATGTTCGCCCACGGACTATTGACGAGCAAGCGGGGGGCATGATCCTAGAATGAATCGGATTGTGCATGCAGGGCACTCATGCAAACGGGCTCCACACTATGGTACGTTGCCTACGTCACATGGAGGAAACCTTGTATGGTGTTCAGACGGCCTGAGCTTGAAAAAGACAATCCGATCGCTTCCCAACCGTATATGGGGCCGCGCAGACGGCGGGCACGGGCTCATGCGATGTCGGTGGAGGCATCCGCTGAAATGGGTGAGATGAAAGAAGCGTTCCAGGCGTTGACGGACGCGGCGTCTCGTTTCGTGAAAGGTCTGCCGAAATCAAGAACCCCAGCAAAGAATCTCGTGATGCTACAGGACGCGATCGGCCAGGCTGAGCGGGTGCTGTCGGCTGAAGGCCGGTCCGCTTAACGCATGGCGAGTCGGTTCGTCCTGAAGTGGCCCCGCACCAATCTCTCAACCGATGCGAAATGCCGGTCTGGCAGGTTCTTGAACCGGCGTTTGCAGTCGGCCAGGGCCTCCTCGGCCGAGGCGAAGGGCTCGATGACGGATAGGAGGTGATGGTAGTAATCCATCACTTTGAGTTCGCTGGTCCGCAGATGGCTCGGATCTCCGGCAATCGCCCGCGCGGCTGTCGTCTGGTCACCGCCTGATTCGACCAGGGCTTGAAAGCAGAGGCCTTTCAGTCGCTGCGTGACAGTGCTCCGATCCCATCCCAAGGCTTTCGCGGCGGCCTGCATGTCGAATCCATGCTGTCGCAAGCAATTCAGCACTGCGGCGTCGCCGGCTGAATCGGGCGGCACGATGGATTTGGCTCGAACCTCTCCATTCTCGCGTCCCGTCTCTTCCAGCGCGAACGAATGCCTCGTCAGGATCGGCCCGTCGTTCAGGGCGATCGCCCGCTCGATCGCGTGACGGAGTTCCCTCACGTTGCCCGGCCAGTGGTGTTCACTCAAGAGTCGAATGGCCTCGTTGGATATCTGCGGTGCCGGCCGGCCCATTTGCTGCGAGATCTCGGCGAGACTCGTCCTGGCGAGGATGGGGATGTCGCCTTGCCGTTCCCTCAAGGGCGGAAGTTGAACGACCAATCCCTTCAACCGGAAGTACAGATCCTCTCGGAACCAGCCTTCCGACACGCCGCGTCGGAGATTACGGTTCGTGGCAGCCACCACCCTGACATCCACGATGGTCGGTGTGGTGGCACCAACACGGTAGAAGGACTTCTCTTGGAGAATCCGCAAGAGCTTGCTTTGGTGGTCCAGCCGCAGATCGCCGATCTCATCCAAAAAGATGGTGCCGTGCTGAGCCAGCTCGAAATAACCGCGCCGGTCCGCTGTCGCGCCGGTGAAGCTGCCTTTCGTATGGCCGAACAATTCGCTTTCGAACAGCTCCGGCGAAATGGCCGCCATGTTGACGGCGATGAAGGTCTTGCCGGCTCTTGGACTCAATCGATGCACGGCGCGCGCGAAGAGTTCCTTGCCGGTGCCCGGTTCACCGAGCAGCAAGACTGTAAGCGGCGACTTCGCCCCTCGTTTCACGTCGCTGAACATCCGGAGAAGTTCGGGATCCTGTGTGACGATGCCCAACCGGCGGCATTCCTCCCGCAGCTGCTCATGCTCGGCGTCGCCCAGGGGACCCGGCTCAACCGACGCCGCGCGGAGACCATGGAGCTGCCGCTCTACCTGTTCCAACTGCAACCGGGCTGCCTGTTCCTGTGCCTGCACGTCGACTAACTCAGTTCGCAGGGTCTCGGCAGTGCGGGAGAGCGCTTGCTGCAGGCCGGTTGAACGGGCTTCTGCTTCTTTTGCCGCTTCCAATTCTTTTTGCAGCGCCTCAGCGCGGTTTTCCCGGAGGGCCAACGTCTCGCGCACAACGGCGGAGTCTTGTTGGAGCCGGAGCATATCTTGCTCAAGCAACAGCAGGCGCTGACCTGCCGTCAGGTGGGTCCAGACGGTGGTGCCGAGCAGCACGAAGATCGATGCGGCCATCGGCAGTGCCACGGGCAAGACGAGATGCCCGCCAGCCAGGATGGCGAACGCCAACGCAAGATAGATGGCAACGGCCAGTGCCGTCACGATCACACTGAACGCGCCACGGAAGCGCAAGAGCCCCCAAGCGATGAGTGTGGCGAGTGCCAGCGTGACGAGTGACCTGCCGAGGGTTCCCAGTTGGATCATGTGCTGACCGGTCAGCAGACTGTTGAGAAGATGCAGATGTGCAATGATGGGGGAGATTGGCTGCCCGGTCGGCAATAGCCAGGCGCTTCGCGGGAGAGGATTCGGCAGGATGACGACGACCTTACCTGTGAACCAGCCGGCGAGGGCTGCATCGTCGTGTCGTTGTACCGCGTCCCACACCGATGAAAGCGG
>JAYWIP010000247.1:0-3869 GCA_039794465.1 Nitrospira sp. | reverse complement strand
GCGCATGGGGATCAATGGCACGGATCTCCTTCAACACCGTCAAGCCGTCCATTTCCGGCATGCGCAAATCCAAGAGGGTGACTCGCGGCGTATGTTTCCGAAACAGATTCAGTCCATCAATCCCACTCGTCGCCGAAAGGACACGATACCCGTGGCGGGCGAATACGTTCTGGAGCAAATCGCAGTTCATTTGATCGTCGTCGACAATCAAAATCGTAAACATCGCCATACGATTCCTTCGCTTAACCGAGGCCGAAAGACCAGCCGACCCAGCCCTGACGGCAAGAGAATAGCATGGACCCGGGAAAGCCAAAAGCAAAATGCGGGGTTAGGATCCGGCCGGGGATTGTCCAAACAGTGCCGCGACGAAAGCTTCGGGGTTGAAATCTTGCAAGTCGTCGATACCCTCGCCGACCCCGACAAGCCGGACAGGGATCTTGAACTCCTCGGCAATGGCCACGACAATGCCTCCTCGCGCGGTCCCATCCAGCTTCGTCAAAACCAGTCCAGTGACGCCCACCGCATCATGGAAGAGGCGGGCTTGCGCCAATGCGTTCTGCCCGACCGTGGCGTCCAAAACCAGCAGGACTTCATGCGGTGCCCCGGGAAGTTCGCGGTCAATCACACGTTTGACCTTTCGCAGTTCATCCATCAGATTGGCCTTCGTATGCAGACGGCCCGCTGTATCGATCAGCACGATGTCCGCCGATCGCGCTTTGGCCGCCGCCATTCCGTCGAATGCCACCGCCGCCGGATCAGCCCCATGACGCTGGCGAACAACCTGAACCCCGACCCGATCCGCCCAGACTTGCAATTGATCGATCGCCGCCGCGCGAAATGTATCACCGGCCACAAGCAGCGGTTGTCGTCCACGCTGCGTCAGGCGTTGGGCCAGCTTGGCGATAGTCGTGGTTTTTCCGACTCCGTTCACTCCAACCACCAAGGTGACGAACGGCTTGGGGCCCTGTTCGACCAGCTGTTCGAATGAAGGACCGGAAACCGGTGTGAGAATGTCGTACAGGCTGCGGCTCAGGACGTTTTGAAGTGCCTGTACGGTTGCCGCATGCTCGCCACGGGCGTGCTCCTTGACCTGCCGCATCAGCCGATCGACGACGCGACCGCCCAGATCGGCGCTCAGCAGCGCCGCTTCGAGTTCTTCAAGCAGCGCCGGTTCCGGCGTGCGTCCCAAGAACCGATCGAGCGACTGCCGCACGGCAGACCGGGTCTTGCTGAGCCCCTCATTCAGTCGCTGGAACCATCCCACGTTTAGGGCCTCCGAGGACGCCGGCGGGCGCGGCGGATGACGAGACGCGGCAAAGGGTTGAGCATCTTGACGATCGCTGTTTCGCGACGGCGCATACGCACCGCCTCTCGCGCGCTTCGTTCGTGGTCATACCCACAGAGGTGCAACACCCCGTGCACCAGCAACGCGGCCAGTTCGTCACTCACTGATCGTCCGGACTCTTTGGCTTGGCGAAGCGCCGTTGGAACTGAGATGACAACGTCACCCAGCAGCGTCGGGCAGGGATTATGCGACTCCCGCATGGGAAACGCCAGGACGTCTGTGGTTCGATCCTTCTTGCGGTACATACGGTTCAATCGGCGCATGCGGCGGTCGCCCACCAGTTCCAGACTCAGCTCCGATTGCGACTCCCCGACGGACGCCAATATGGACTCCGCCGCGCGCGACACCGATGCTTGCCGCTTCGCAAATCGCCGAAGCCGTACGCGGAGATAGACAGCCATCAGTGGGATTGGCTCGAGGAGTCTCGATGCGGCGGATTGAGTGGAGACGACTTGCGGGTCATGGAGGAAACCCCGTGTCGTCCGGCTGGCCTGGGGGCGCTGCCGGTGTCCGGTTGATGGCGATCGTAGGCCTTGATGATTTCCTGGACTAACCGATGGCGCACCACGTCCGTTTCGTTGAAATAGACGAAGGCGATGCCCTCGATATCGCTCAAGATGTCCTTGACATCGATGAGCCCGGAGATGCGATCACTCGGCAAATCCACCTGTGTGATATCGCCGGTCACGACGACTTTTGAGTGAAAGCCCAGCCGAGTCAAAAACATCTTCATTTGCTCCGCGGTGGCGTTTTGCGCCTCGTCCAGAATCACGAATGAATCGTTCAACGTACGTCCACGCATGAACGCCAGCGGTGCGATTTCGATGTCACCCCGTTCAATCAGGCGGTTTGCCCGTTCCATGTCCATCATGTCGAACAACGCGTCGTAGAGCGGCCGCAGGTAGGGGTTCACCTTCTCGTAAATGTCGCCCGGCAAAAAGCCGAGTTTCTCTCCGGCCTCGACCGCCGGACGGGCCAAGATGATCCGGCTCACCTCTTTTTTCATCAATGCGCTCACCGCCATGGCCATGGCGAGATAGGTCTTGCCCGTTCCGGCAGGCCCGATGGCAATGACGACATCGTGCCGTTCGATCGCGTCGATATACGCTTTCTGTGTGGAAGTTTTAGGACCGATGAACCGTTTGTTCGTGACGATCGCCGCCTGGCTGCCAAGCACGTCCTTCACAGAGGCATCGGGACTATGCCGTAACGCGTTCAGCGCCTGCGTCACATCTTCGGCCTGCAGCGTAACACCTTCATACGTCAGCGAGGCGAGTTCGAGAAGAATGCGTTCCGCTTGGCGAACGGCTTCGGGGAGACCGTCCAGAGTGAGTTCCTCCCCGCGCGCGGACAGCCGTACACCTAGTTCTGTTTCGATCAACTTCAAGTGCCGGTCATGATGACCGAACAGAGCGGCGGTATTGGTGCCTTCTCGTAGTTTGAGCTTGCGCACGAGTGCGACGTTGGATCGCCCCCCTAGGACAACTGAGAGAATTCTAACAAACGGTCGGAAGATCTGGCAAGAACCGTCGCTCTTTGATCCGAGGCAGGTCCCGAATCACGAGCCGTTACCGCTGTGTGAAATCTCTTGCGGAGCCGGCATGCTCGTCGGGACGGACAGGTCAAACTCCTGCCACGTCCTTCCTCCTTTTCCGTCGAGAGCCACGACCTTTACATGATGCGTTCCTTGGATGGCAGGAGAAGGCTTCCAGGTTAGGCGCCCCGTGGAGCGATCGATGCTCATCCCGCTGGGGGCTGTCTCTAATTCGAAGGCCACGACGTCGCCTTCAGGATCTTTTGCTTCAACCGCATATTCATATGATTCCACATTGGCCATCATCAACGGCGTCGACACGATTTTGGGAGGATTGTTGCCGGAGACCAGCGGCCTCGCACGAACCGGTATACCGCCTCCATCCCGATCGTGCGGTGTGGCTTCGACGGTAACGATATCGTTCTGGGCCACATCCGTTATGTCAAAAACATTGTCCGGCCCCTCCGACACGACTTTGTCATTCCGCAACCAGCGAAACTCGAAGTGGATGTCGTCCTGATCAGCATCGAACGCGTCCACCTTCGCCAAGAGACGGCGCCCCCCCAACGTGAAATCCTGCTCCAACACGACGCTCTTGATGACAGGCAGCACGTTCGGAACTGTCACCGGTGATGATTGGTATGCCGCGCTGCCTCCTGTAGCATCGGGAACCGTCACGACCACGTGGATCCTATCGCCCCGACGAAGGGTGGACGAATCGAAGGATGACGTTGTCGCACCTTGCACGGCTATTTTATTCAGGAACCATTGATACCGATAGGGTGACGTCTCTCCGTGGGCCCCGTCCCGCTCGATTGAGACAGTCAGCGGTGTGGTTCGGACTATTGGGTTTGGAACAATCGTGACGTTTGTGATTCCGGGGAAGGAAGGCTGGCCGGTAGCCTGCCGGCTGACAGGTGCAGGAGTCCTGTCATCATGTCGTGAACAACCGGAGAAGGCGATCAACACGACCACGAACAGAAAGAACAT
>JAYWIP010000246.1:0-6562 GCA_039794465.1 Nitrospira sp. | reverse complement strand
TTTATTCCGGCTGCAAGTTAGCTGCAATCTCCTACATCGAGAGCGAATGTATACAGCACACGAGATCTATGATCCGGATAATGTTTACAATCGCATCTTGAAATGCGCACTGGGTATAGTCCAGCGGCTGGTAGTGCGCTCCTCACTTTCATCGAGGGCTGCTGCACTGAACTTGAGCTTTGAGGACATATCAGAATCTCGGGTAACACCGGAGACTTTTGAACGGTTAGTCTTTGACAGAAAGACAGAACGCTATCGCAGGGCAATCCAGCTGGCTAGAATGATCATTCTCAACTACTCGCCAGACCTACGAGGCGGACACGAGCACGTGCTAGCTATCTTGTTCGATATGAATAAGCTTTTTGAACGGTTCATTCTCATGCAGCTCATCCGTGCGCAGGTAGATTTCGTCGACCGTGGGCTGCGGGTCGAGGGCCAGGCCTCAATGCGGTTCTGGACTTCGAGGAGTATCCGACCTGACGTGGTGGCTGAGTTTTCCCATGGAGTAACAAGGGAGCGTGTAATCCTGGATACGAAATGGAAGGTTCCCGATAGTGGTCTTCCAGCTGACGATGACCTGAAGCAGATGTACGTATACAACCTGCATTTTGGAAGCCGTCGCAGTGTACTGCTATACCCCCGTGCTGAAAAAGAGCAGAACGGAACCCGCCAGCCTTTTGCTCATTCAAAAGGGCCGCTGTCCGATCATACACATGAATGTGCAACCTACTTCGTCGACTTGTTTGATACAAATCAGAAACTACGTCAAGATATCGGAGCTAAATTGATCGAACACGTGATTCTTGATGCCTGAGGACCTCCAAGGAAGTAAAACAACGAGGTGAAATACTGTCTGGAATCATTGCTTCGAGCAGTTGTGTCCTATTCCCATATTCAGCTTTCGCCGACTTCGCCTGCCCCGCCGTCTCCGTCCTCGACGGCGATACTATCGAAATACTGCGCTACAAGCGCCTGAACGCATACGGCTCAACGGCATCGATTGCCCAGAGAAGGGCCAGCCTACGGATAGAAATCCAGACAAGCCGCCTCCCGCCGCCGTTTTGACAAACTCACACAGCCGCTTCTCTATCGGACATTCCATGAAGAATTGTGATTCGCGCCCAAGAGGAGGCCTTGGACTTATTGAAAGAGCAGCGAGACTGAGCTGTCCTTTGCGATCCTGGCGATGAATGGCTTCGGGTGTTTCTTGAGAAAGCGAGTGATACGGGGGAGCGCCTTCACAAAGATTTGCGCCATTTCCTCGCCTTGCAGATCGCCTGACGTGAGAATAAACGCCGCGACGCCTGCCTTCATGAGTGCCAGCCGTTCAACATGTCGATATCGGATGCGATGGTCTTTGGTGAGGACGATCCAGCCGCGCTGACCAACATCAACCAGGCTTTTGGGGTCGCGTCTTGCAATCCGACACGCCCTTTACTTCGGGTCGTGGTCTCAGCATGCATTTCCAGAGTTGAATGAACACTCGAAGGATCCGGAAGCCCATTTCTGACGATATCAGCCCTTCCGTCATCATACTGTGTTTCCCTGTGTCTGGTCGCGACGACCTTCTCACGGGCTCAAGGAGGTGGATGGCCGCTCACGCTGTGAAACGTTGAGCAGTCTTCTTGGGACGCCTCGGAGTGCCGAGGCTGCGTCTATGGATTCAGCATGGCTCGAACCTCTTGTTCGAGCCTCGGCACTTTGTTCTTCACGATGTCCCAGACGATCTCCGCATCCAGGCCGAAATACTCATGAATCAGCATGTCGCGAAGTCCGGCCATTTTCTTCCATTCTAGAGACGGATGCTGTGCACGGAAGTCTTCCGGAAGTTTTTTGACCGCCTCGCCGATCACTTCGAGATTCCGGACCACCGCATCGAAGGTTTTCTCATCTTCTAGAAATGCGGCTTTGGTAAGGCCTGCCGTATACGATGCGATCTTGCGAGTGGCCTCTAAAATGTCTTCCAGGTAGACCCTAGAATCCCGGGGCATGGATGGCTTCTCGTTGGATGATCGGAAGGAGTCGCGGCTTAATGGAGCTCATCGTGACCAGGTCCACGCGCGACCGGAATAGGTCCTCTAGAAAGATCTTCGTATCCATATAGGCGTCGAATGACTTCTCAGACAACTCAACCACAAAATCGAGATCGCTCCCCGGCGTAGCCTCGCCTCGCGCATAGGAGCCGAACAGGCCAAGCCGGCGGACCCCTAGCCTTCTCAGAATTGTCTCATTTTGCTCAATGAGCTTGATGATTTCGTCTCGACTTGTGGCCATAACCAGAGTTCCCGCTACTGTGATGACGGCCCTTGCGTCAGGGCCCACTCGTCGCTCCGATGAGATCGGGGCTATTCTAGCATGGGAAAGAAGCGGTAGCACAATTGAGACTTTTTCCCAACACGGACCTGTGAGATGGACGAAGCTTCGTAGATAGCGGGTTTCGATACGGCGGCTTGTTGCGCGGTTTCACCCAGACAAGATCTTACTATCCGGTTCGCATGCACGTGGCCAAGCTGGTTCCCGACAGCGACGACATCTGGCAGACATCGTGGCTCACTGGGCGAGGGGCCTCCCGGCTTTGCGGAGTCTTGAGAATTTTGGGATGTTCTTTCGCGAGGCCGCTCAGCACATTCACGACGTGATCGGGCGAAACAAAAGGTACCGGGAGTCTTTTTCTTGCCACTCATCCTCCAGGGGCGCGGCTTTGGAAAGATTGGCGGTATAGGCCATGATTTTGCGAGTCGCCTCGCGAATGGTCGGCGTGTCTTCCCGTATCGAGCGGATTGCGTGTAGCTATTGAAACACCAGTGACACGGAGCCATCCTTTGCGATCTTCGCGATGAACGGCTTCGGGTGTTTCTTGAGAAAGCCAGTAATACGGGGCAACGCTTCACAAAGATTTGCGCCATTTCCTCGCCTTACAGATCGCCTGACGTCAGAATAAACGCCGCCACGCCCGACTTCATGAGCGCCAGCCGTTCAACATGTCGATACCGAATGCGATGGTCTTTGGTGAAGACAATCCAGCCGCGCTGACCGGCCTCGGTGAGCCAGTGTTCGTCCTTGGCGTCGGGGGGAAAGTGATCGTCGTGGATGTGGAGTGTGGCGCCAGCCTGACGGAGTGCAGTGGCGACACGGTGCTTCCCCAGAGACCGATCGAGGAAGAAGACTGGCTCGTCAGGCTGCTTCGACGGAGAGTTCGCACCTGATGGCTTCTTCGATTTCGAGCCGCCGCCGTCCATGTGGCCTTGTCTTTATTGCCGGTCAAGTGGTGCGTGGCAGCTCAGAAAGCAGAGCGCGCTCGGGCGAGAACCGCTGGTAAGTTGTTGAAAGAGAAAAAGAAGAGGTTGGTTGCGGGGAGAGGCTTTGAACCTCTTCTCTAGGATTAAGCACTCAATGCCGGATCAGAGTGACCAAGCCTTCCTAAATACGTGCTCCAAGTCGGGTGATTTCCTTTAATAAAACAGGTATTCTTCGCCACTCTATTTGCACGTGGGAGTCGATCGGCAATGCCCCAACCTGAAGCCTTCTCCCGCATCCTGATCGATAAAGCCTTAGAGTTCAGCGGCTGGGAGCCGCTTCCCCTACAAAAGGAATCCGCCGCCCGTGTGTCCGACATCCGGGCCATGCAAGCCGAGCAAGTAGCCTCTCGTCGCCGCCTGGACGACCTCTTTCAGTCCATGCTTCATCGCGCCTTTCAAGGTGACTTGTGACCATGGTTTCAGCTGCTGTCAGGAGGACGCATTGAATCACGATACCTTACGAGCGGCAATTCAGGCCGGTCTCGTGGAGTGGTAACGCCATTCGCTGGAACGCATGCTTGAACGCGGTGTTTCAAGGCGCGATGTTTTCGAAGTCTTGCTCTCTGGTGAACAGATTGAGGACTATCCGGAGGACACTCCGTTCCCCAGTGCCCTCTTCTTGGGATGGACAGAACGAGAGCCGCTGCATGTTGTCGTTGCTCTTGATTCAATGACCGAGCAGGCATACATTATCACTACCTATCGACCCGATCTCGACCATTTCGAAGGCGACTTCAAAACGCGGAAAATACGATGACAAAAAGTCAAACAGCCTCTCAATGTCCGCTCTGTGGCGGCGCGAAAAAATCCGGGACCACGACCTTTACTGCCGACTTTGACTTTGGCGTCGTGGTTGTCAGGAACGTCCCCGCTCTCGTGTGCGCGCTGTGCGGCGCAGACTGGATTCAGGACGATGTGGCTGCCCGTTTGGAAACGATCGTAGCCGACGCCAAATCCAAGCGACTCCAGGTTGAAGTTACCACTCTGGCCTGAACCGCAGCTCTTTCAGATCCCCAACCGGCACCCGCGTCGCCGAGATTCGAGCGATGAAAGCCCGGCAAACCGCCTCTCGCTGCAGCTTGGACGATCCCTTTCAGTCCATGCTCCACCGCGCGTTTCAGGGTGACTTGTGACACAATATCCTCTTGTTTTCCCACTGGTTTCCCGACGTGAAAGGCGGTAAGTTTGTTGTCGTCGTGGTGGTCGCTGATCCCTCTCCCACAGACCGCTACTGGATTGTGACGGCGTATGTGGCTCGGCAACTTTCAGGAGGAACTGTGACATGGACACGTCCTTGACGGTTGAATACGATAAGGCCGGCGATATTCTCTACCTGGGGAAAACCAAACCCTATCCTGAGCAGGACTCCGAGGAACTCGATTACGGGGTTGTGGCCAGGCTCAATCCGCAGACGCACGATCTTGAGAATCTTGAGATCCTCTTTTTCTCTTCCCGTGTCGCCAAAGGAGAGACCGTTCACTTGCCCGTGACGGCTGAGTTTCACCTGCCCAAAGCCGGCTAAGGTCTTTCTGCGGTAGCTACGCGTTTCTTCCCCAGAGACTGATCGAGGAAGAAGACAGGCTTGTCAGGCCGCTTCGACGGAGAGTTCGCACCTGATGGCTTCTTCGATCTCGAGCCGCCGCCGTCCATGTGGCCTTGTCTTTATTGCCGGTCAAGTGGCGCGTGGCTGCTTAGAAAGCAGAGTGGGCTCGGGAGAGAACCGCTGGTAAGTTGTTGAAAGAGAAAACGAAGAGGATTTGGTTGCGGGGAGAGGATTTGAACCTCTGACCTTTGGGTTATGAGCCCAACGAGCTACCAGGCTGCTCCACCCCGCGGGCGGAGACTAACAAAGCGTCGAACGGCAAGTCAAGCTGACGGAATGGCAATGGAATGCGATGACATCCGGCGTTGCATTCGCGCGCGGGCAATGTTAAAGCCGTCCCATGCGTATTGTATTCATGGGCACACCGGAATTTGCCGTCCCCTCTCTCGAGGCGTTGCTCGCGTCCGAGGACCAGGTCGTTGGAATCGTCACTCAGCCGGATCGCCCGAAAGGCCGTGGGCATGAGCTCGCACCACCGCCGGTCAAGCTCGTGGCGCAGCGGGCCGGCATTCCGTTTCTCCAACCGTTGAAGATCAGGACACCGGACTTCTTGGAGGCACTGGCGGCGTGGAAGCCGGACCTGATTGCCGTGACGGCGTTTGGGCGAATCCTGCACGCGCCGATTCTGAATCTGCCTCCCAAAGGGTGCGTGAACGTGCATGGCTCCTTGTTGCCGAAGTATCGAGGCGCGGCGCCCGTTCAATGGGCGGTGATCAACGGCGAAACAGAGACCGGTATCACCACGATGCTGATGGACGAGGGCATGGATACGGGGCCCATGCTCTTGCAAGAGCGGATTCCGATTCTGCCGGACGATACGGCGGGGACCTTGGCGCCTCGCTTGGCGGAAGTCGGGGGGCGGCTGCTGGTCGAGACGATCAGCCGACTCAAGGCCGGCGCGATTGCACCGTGCGCCCAGGACCATGCTCAGGCCACCATGGCGCCTCTCTTGAAAAAAGAGGATGGGATGATCGATTGGACGGGCAGCGCGCAGTCGATCGTCAACCGCGTCCGGGGCATGTCTCCCTGGCCCGGCGCCTACACGTTCTATGGGCAAGAGCGATGGAATATCTGGAAAGCCGCCGCCGTGCAGGAACCGGCCCAGGGCCAGCCGGGAACGATTCTAATAGGTGCTAAGCAGTCGTTGAAAGTGGCCACCGGCAACGGCCTGTTGGAACTCCTGGAAATCCAGACGGCCAATTCCAAACGCATGTCCGTCGGGCAATTTCTCGCCGGTCATCGAATCGATTCCGGCGTAAGACTGGGAGCCGCCACCGTCTGACGCTTCCGTTGTGCATCAAGGCACTGATCCTATGCCGTCCGGGCCCTCATCTCCTGATGTTCCTGGATCTCCCGCTCGTGCCGCCGCCTTGGCTGTGCTGCTGGCTTGCCGGTCGGGAGACAAGGAGCTTGATGCTGAGATGGAAAAGCGGGCCTTGGATTTCCGGCTGGATACCCGTGACCGATCCCTGGCAATGGAGCTGGTCTATGGTACGCTCCGGCGGCAGGAGACCGTCGATTGGCGACTGGGCCCGTTCCTCAAAAAATCGCTGGCGCGCCTGCCGCTCGTCATTCAAGATCTGCTGCGGATCGGAGCCTACCAACTCATGTATCTGGACCGTATTCCACCGTCGGCGGCAGTTCATGAGACGGTGGCGTT
>JAYWIP010000245.1:0-2415 GCA_039794465.1 Nitrospira sp. | reverse complement strand
GTGGGGTGTTCTTGTCCGGATGGATCGAGACGACATCCTGGCTCCTATTCGAAGGATTGTTAGAAATACCGGTCTAGGGGGTGCGCTTGTGTTTCTGCCGCTGTGTGGACTGCTGTTCTGGACAATCCTCCGGCTCGATCGTGCGCGGGCTACGGCAGATGAGGTGCGGAAACGTGCCGAAGTGGCAGAGGCAAAATTCCACAACATTGTGGAGTTGGCTCCCGATGCGATTGTGATGACGGATGCCGATGGCCGCATCGTGCTGTCCAATCGTCAGACTGAGCTGCTGTTCGGTCTTGCGGCCGACGAACTCCGAGGGAAGCCAGTCGAAGCCTTGGTGCCCGGGGATTGTTGGGCCCGGCATCGCCAAGATTGCGCGCGGTTCATCGAAATGCCCACTGTGAAATCGGCGGGCATAGATTTCGACCTGATGGGGCGCCGGCGAGATGGCAACGAGTTTCCTGTGCAGATCAGTTTGAGTCACGTCGATTTTGAGGAAGGCCGGTTGGCGATTGCGGCCATCCGGGATGTCAGTCGGCAGAAAACACATGACCAAGAGTTGCGTGCCGCGAAGGAGGCGGCGGAAGCCGGTGCCAAAGCGAAGAGCGAGTTTCTCGCGACGATGAGTCACGAGATCCGTACGCCGATGAACGGCGTTATCGGTATGACAGGTCTGCTTCTGGATACATCGCTCACGCCGGAGCAGCGTGAATATGCTGAGGCTGTTCGTGTGTCGGGGCAGGCCTTGCTCGACATCATTAATGACATTCTCGATTTCTCAAAGATCGAAGCAGGGAAACTCGATTTGGAAACGGTAGATTTTGATCTCAGGGTCTTGGTCGAAGAAGTGGTCATGCTCTTGGCGGAACGGGCTCACAGCAAGGGGCTGGAACTTGCGAGCCTGGTGCAGGTCTCGGTTCCGACTGCCGTACGCGGAGATCCGGGACGCGTGCGCCAGGTTCTGACCAACCTACTTGGGAACGCCATCAAGTTTACAGACAGAGGTGAAATTGTCGTCAATGTGAGTGTGGCCGACTCTCCGCGAGATCCCGGACCGCAGCACGTTAGCATTCGATTTGATGTGACCGACACGGGCATCGGCATGGCTCCGGAACAATGTGCCGTGGTCTTTGAACGGTTCACTCAAGCCGATAGCTCAACCTCTCGTCGGTATGGAGGGACGGGCCTCGGGCTGGCAATCTGTAAAATGCTGACGCAATTGATGCACGGCCATATCGGTGTGGAAAGTATGCCGGGACAAGGCAGTACGTTCTGGTTCATCGTCCCTCTCCAGCGCCAGGCAGGGGTTCAACAGGGACAGATCGTTTCGTCGGGATCACTCCGGGGGCATCGGGTGTTGATCGTGGATGACCATGCCGTGAATCGTCGTATTCTTGAACACCAACTGGGTATCCATGGAATTTTGCACGAGAGCGTCAATGATGGCATGCAGGCGCTCGCCACGATGAAACGGGCTGCGGCGCAGGGAACGCCGTTTGACTTGGCGATCCTCGACTTGCATATGCCTGAAATGGATGGATTGGAACTGGCTCGCCACATTAAAGCAGACTCAGCGCTGAGCCGAGTCCGTCCGGTGTTGCTTACCTCGCTTGGGCGCCGAGGAGATGCAAAAATCGCACAGGAGGCCGGAATCCTTGCCTATCTTACGAAGCCAGTCCGGCAAGACCAATTGATCGAGTGCCTTACCCTTGTCATGGCGAGGAGCGAGCGGACGGCTGTCCGGACAGACGATCAACCGCCGCTCATGATTACCCGGCACAGCTTGTCTGAAGCTCAAGCACAACGCAGTCCTCGCGTGTTGGTGGTCGAAGATAACCCGGTCAACCAGAAGGTCGCGGCCAAGATGCTTGAAAAACTCGGCTGCCGCGTGGACGTGGCCGCAAATGGACGCGAGGCGGTGGAAGGATTGGCCCGAATTCAATACTTGCTGGTCTTGATGGATTGCCAGATGCCTGAAATGGATGGATTCGAGGCGACTCGCTTAATCCGCCAACAAGAACGAGCTTGGGGCCACACCCCGATTATTGCCATGACCGCAAACGCTAGGGCCGAAGATCATGCTCATTGCCTGGCCATTGGCATGGATGATTTTCTCAGCAAGCCGGTACAGTTGCAGGATGTAGCAGAGATTCTTAGGCGGTGGCTGCCACCTCAGGAAGGGGAAGCAAATCGAGTGGAAATGCCTGCTCGTGTTGCCTAACGCGACCAGTCGTTTGACCGACACACAGGACAGCTTCCCCCCTGATCTCCCCACCTAGTCAGTTTCCAGCGCAGTCGTCCCTTAGTAGAGGATCAGGTGTCTTCGTGACAAGTCTCCGGCCTCTCGCTATAATCCGACGCCTATGGCTACCGCACAGCCTGCTCCTCCGAACGCTCCGCTCGCTCCTCCTGATC
>JAYWIP010000244.1:0-8581 GCA_039794465.1 Nitrospira sp. | reverse complement strand
CTACGATGATTTCAATATTCTAGCCCGTCGGGTCGGCGAGGTGAGCGCGGACATTACCGAGTCTATGGCGCAATTCAGTGGTTCTCTCCGGCATGCGCATGACGATATGAATCAGCTACAGCAGTTGACGCGGAACATGCGAGACGAGATTGCCAGGACCCGCATGATCCCGATCGGAACTGCATTTACTCGATTCCGGCGCACCATTCGCGAAGTGGCCCGCGCTTCGCACAAAGAGGTGACGGTGGAGATATCGGGTGAGAACACGCACGTTGATACAGGTGTCGTCGAGCGGCTGGTGGACCCGCTGGTGCATTTGGTCCGCAACGCCGTCTATCACGGCATCGAACTGCCGGCCGACCGGGTGGCCAAAGGCAAACTGGCGACAGGAACGATCTATCTGCATGCGGCCCATCGGGGGAACTCGATCCTGGTTGAGGTTGAGGATGACGGCGTCGGAGTAGATCTGGCAAGAATCCGAGAGAAAGCCGTCGCGGTCGGGTTGGCGACATCTGAACAGGTTGGCAACATGACGGACGCGGAGGTCCTCCAGTTTATCTTTGCACCGGGATTTTCCACGGCCGATACGGTTGGCGATCAAGCTGGTCGAGGCGTCGGGCTCGATGTGGTCAAGCAGGTCGTCGACGGTATGAACGGCCACATTGAAGTGGAGTCGTTGCCGGATGTCGGAACGAAATTTACGTTGCATCTTCCGCTCACGTTGCTGATTACCAACGCGCTGTTTGTGCGCGCAGGAACGGAAGGGTATGCGATCCCGCTCTCGAGCATCCGTGAAGTCACGATGGCGACGGGTGTGTTGTTGACGAAGAGAGACGACCGTACGCTGCTGTCTCTCGGCGAGGAGATGATTGAGGTGAAATCCCTGCGACATCTCCTGCGCGGGGAATCTGTAGGTATCGACAGCTGCTTGCCGGTTGTGATTGTGCGGACCGCCGCAGGACTGATGGGATTGGCGGTCGATGAATTGCTCGGGCGCCATGAAATCGTGATCAAGAGGCTGGGGGCGCTACGGCCACTGGAACAGTCGTGTTTTGGAGGGGCCACCATCGACCCTCAAGGGCGTGTGATTCTGGTCATCGACCCAAGCCGTTTGGGAACCAGGCCGGCCGGTCAGCCGTCCGCGGAGACCATAGGGCTCAAGACGACGGCTCAGGAAGGGAGAACCGGTACGACAGCGTCAGCCAATGCGGGGGAGGCCTCGATTCTGTTGATCGATGATTCGCTCACGGTCCGTAAGTTCATCGGTAAAATGTTGGAGTCTGCCGGGTACATCGTCGATACGGCGGTTGACGGGGACGACGGGATTAGAAAAGCATCTGAAACGCGGTATCGGCTGATTATCACCGATCTTGAGTTGCCGAGGTTCAACGGATACGAGGTGGTGCAGGCCCTGAGAGGACGTCCGCTTACAAAGCACACACCGATCGTGGTGATGACGACCAGGGCGGGAGAAAAACACCGTCAATTGGCGGTCGATTTCGGCGTGAACGCGTATATCGCCAAGCCGGTGGACGAGCGAGCACTGTTCCAGGTCGTAGAACGATGGGTTGGGCGGACTCCAGCGGTAAGCACGTGACGCGGCAAGAAGTTGTGTATTCATTGACGAAGCGGGTGGTCTTACGGACAATGACGTGGGAGGCGGTCTGATGAGTTGGCATGGGCGAACATTCCAGAGAACACCGCGCGGCCCGTCGTCGTGTTATGTGGTGGTGACGATAGGGGAGCGTTGGCTCGCGTTCGACGCCAATGCGGTCCGGGGGATGCTGACCATGCAAGAGGCGGCCAGTCAGGCTGTATTCGCGGATGGCATCGTCTACCCGCCGCTCGCTTTCACGGATCTCTTGGAGGTTTATCCAAATGAGGACAGCTCGGACCGGCGTGTGCTCTTACTCGCGCATCAGGATCGGTATGGATGTGTCGGTGTGGATCGGGTGCATGGGCAATTGGCCTGTCAGGCGTCAGAAGTAGTTCCGTTGCCGTTGCATTTTCAAGGCGCCGAACGGGAGTGGTACCGCGGTATGATCTTATTTCAGGAAAGTGTCGCGGTGATCTTGAACGTCTCGTGGGTGCTGAGTGGCTCTCAGCATGACTACAGCGTAAGGCAGCCGGAATGGTCAACAGATTCCATGCACGGGCGTGCTTCTCACTCAACAGGAGAAATGGCCCAGGTGCAGAAATGTTGAGGGCTAGAGCCGGGCGCGTTGCTACGCAGGAAGCGAGGGCGTGGCGTCTGCTCGCGTTTACCATTGGTGGACGCCGCTTTGCGGCAAAGACCGATGAGTTGGCTGGGGTATCGGGATGGCGGGAGCCCATTTCTGTGGCCAGCCGGACTCCGTTTGTGTCCGGCGTGGTGCGCCTGGGACGAACGGTGTTGCCCGTTTGGGATCTTGCTGCACGGCTCGGCCTTTCGCCGCGGGGGAGCGAGCGGTTATGGCTGCAAGCGAAACACACGCTGGGGACCATGGCCATTTGCATCGACGACGAAATGCCCGTGATTGAGACAGTGGAACGTATCGCAATCAGGCCATATCACGGGCGAGATGTCCCGGCACATGGAAGCTTTTCGGGCGGAACTGTTGAGATCCCGATTCTCGCGCTATCGCTACTCGGTTCGGCATACAACCAATGATCGCCTCAGCCATGGTAAGGGAAGGATAGTCGCATGCCAAAGATTCTAATTGCAGACGACAGTATTGCCGTTCGGAAGGTGGCCGAGCGGCTTCTGGCCGAGGCCGGGTTGAGCGTGGTGCTCGCGGCCAACGGGGAGGAAGCCCTGACCTATCTGAAGAAGGATTGTCCCGATGTGATTGTGTCCGACGTGATCATGCCGGACAAGAGCGGTTACGAGGTGTGCGCGTTTGTTCGCGCCACGGCCACTCTGGCTGCCACGCCTGTGCTGTTGATTTCAGGTATCGTCAACGATGAAGTCACGAAGCAGGCCGAGACGTGCAAAGCTGACGGCGTCCTGAAGAAGCCGTTTCAAGGAACCTCGCTGAAGGATAAGGTGTTGGAGCTCATCGCTAAACGCCACAAACCAGTGGAAATTTCTGAATCCAAATCCACAGTGGCTCGAGTCGCTCCTCCATCGATCGGCATCAAGGCCATGCCGGCGCCACAACAGGCTCCCGCGCCGCCTTCCCCGCCGGGGCTCAAGCTGATGTCACCTCATGCGGCGCCACTTCAGAGTGGGGCCGATGTTCAAGCCGCGGGCAAGTTGAAAGAGACTGAGGCGCGGCTCCAAGCGGAACAGGTTCGGGCCGAAACTCTGCTCAAGCGGACCGCTGAGCTTGAGGCGGAACTCGGCCGGATGAACGGGGTGCAGGCTTTGCTGGAGGCGGAACGCCGTCGGGCCAATGATTTGGAGTCAAAAGTAGAGGCCAGCGAGAGCCTGGCCGCACGGGTTCGACAACTAGAGGCTGAGTTGAATACTGAGCAGGAGGCGGCACGGAAAGTACGGCAGGATTTGACTGCTGCCCACGCATTGGCCGAGCGAGTCGCTCAGTTGGAAGCGGAGGTAGATGCCGAGCGAGCCACCGGGACGCAGTTGGTTCAACAACTGTCGGACATGGAAAGCGCGGCTGCGGCAGCGGCACAAACGGCTCAACGGGTCGTGGAACTGCAAGAGGCGTTGGCTGCTGAGCGGCAGAGGGCCGCAGTGGATGCGCAGGGGAAGGAAGTGGCGCAGGCGAAGGTACGAGAGCTGGACGGACTTCTTACCGCTGAGCGAGAGCGGAATGCCGCGTTGCTCCGGCGGGTAACTGAGAGTGAAGAGGCTGCGCTCAATGCGACGAAGCGATTTGAAGAAATGGCTCGCAAATTGAGTGAAATCGCCGGGTTGGCGTCGCAATTAGGCAAAGGGATGACCTCATCCTGAGCCGGGGCCTGAGTTTCTGTCTGACCGTGTTTTTCTTGAAGGGCCGAGCGCCATGCCTGTCGAATCGCCTGATGAGTTTCAAAAAGATCTGATTGATGTCTTTGTTCACGAGGCCAAGGAATGGCTGCAGCAAATCCATGTGGCCTTGGATGAGTTACAGCAAGCCCCCCCACCTGACCGTCATGTAAAGCTCGTCCACACGATCAATGCTGGTCTCACCAACATGGGAGGGTCGGCTGCAACGATGGGGCTTAGCGAGGTTGAACGAGCAAGTTACGCCGCCCTTCCCTTTGTCGAGGCTGTTCAGAACCCATCAGATACGATCTCAGCTCAAGATTTTACCGCCCTGTGCAAGCACTTGGGGGCTATCCACACCGCCATTACAGGGGCAACCGGGATCACGTTTGACCCAGAGAATGCCGTCGACCAGGCTCCAGGTCAAGCCGTGATGATGCCTGCGACCGAGCTGCTGGCCTTGCTTCATCGGATCAAAGATCAGCGGTCTCCCTCCGGTGTGTATTCCCGCAATCTGCTTCACACGGTTATTGCTCAGATCGAAGGACTGAAACAGAACGGGATAGAACAATGCAACGTGAAGTCCCTTCGGGATTTTCTTGAACGATGGTCGGAAGGAGAGGAAGGATTTCTGGCCGCCGTTAAGGCTCAAGGCCCCTCGATCGCTGACGAGCTCGCGCGTCTCCAGAGCGGGATGGAACGTCCTTGTCCCGCAACCCAACCGCTGGGAGCAGCCGTGGAACAAGCCGCCCAACTCTGGTCGGCTGCGCAGCAAGTGAATGCATCGGAGACCATGACGTTCTTCATGGGGTTGCACAGTTTTCTCTCGATGGTCATGCAACAACGGGTCGTCGTCGCCACTCCAAAATATGGCGCTGTCAAAGCGCGACTCGCCAAATGCATACAGGCGCTTGAAGCCTGGGTGGAAGCCGGGCGGGCTGAGCGTTCAGCCATCGGCGCCATCTTGCCTAATTGACCCGGGTATGCGACAAGGCTTCATCATGAGTTGCCGAACAGGATTCGGCGGGTCCGCGTAGTACTGTTTAGAAAGAGGCGTCGTTTCTATGAGTTGGTATCGGGAGGCTGAAGGCGAGTTGACGGAAGCGGCGGCAGCCGTTCAGAGTCAGCGGGAGCTTGCGATAGACCGGATTCGTGCACTCGTGCAGGGATTGGTCTCCTCGCTGAGGCAAGATGATCAATTGGTGGTGGAAGCACTGTCAGGTCCGCCCGGCCCGACGCTGATCACGAACCTGATTAACGTCAGCATACTGGGGACCAAGGTTGGGATCGGGCTGGGGTATTATGGGGAAGAACTGGATCGGCTGGCCCTCGGTGGGTTGGTCCATGACATTGGATTGTTTGCAGTACCAGCGTCGTTGATTGCCAAGGCCGGTCGGTTGACCACAGATGAGCGGATGTTGATCGAGCAACATCCCAACCTAGGTGCTCAGGTGATTCATCGGCTGGGACCGGAGTATCACTGGTTGACACAGGTGGTCCTGCAGGCGCATGAGCGGGTTGACGGGTGTGGATATCCGAACCGGCTCAAGGGTCGCCAGATCGGGGAAATGGCCCAAATTCTGGGTGTGGTCGATGTCTTCGATGCGTTGGTAAGTGACCGGCCCTATCGCCGTCGGCTGCTTCCGCATGAAGCCGTAAAAGAATTGTTGGTGGTGGAGCGTACGGCGTTTCCGCGAGAGATCCTGAAGGCATTGATCGAGCAACTGTCCGTCTATCCGTTGGGAACTACGGTACGGCTGACGACCGGAGAAGTGGCGACCGTGGAGAGAGTGAATAGCCGGTACCCGTTACGTCCAGTGGTGCACATCGGCGGGACATCTGTGGCGGACCAGGCAACCCCGCCGCACATCGACTTGAGTCTGACGCCGTTGGTGTCAATCGTTGAGACGCTGGACCCACCGGCCGTGGGGCGGGTGACCTTCGCCGGCAAGCCACCTGCAACCGACCAGAGTCCGGCGCCAGTCTCCACATCAGACCAGTTCACCGCGTTGTTGGAAAGTTTGGATGTCATCGCCTCGGCGATTCAGAGCGTTGTAGACCTCCGCAAGAAATCGATCCAGGAGGTTGAGGCGCCAAGCCCTGAGGCTGAATCAGGGAGCCGAGAGCAGACATGGATCAAGAGCGATCTGATGTTGCACAAGGAACTCGTTGGGTTGTTTGCACTCGAGGCCCGCGAATGGCTGGCTCAGCTGCAGACCGCGCTCAAGAAGCTGGATGCCGGTACCGAGCGGGCGGTCCGTTCGAAACTTCACGGGGTCATGCGGAATGGGATGACGAATTTGGCTCGCTCGGCGTCCACCGTTCAACTCTCCGACATCCAGGGGATGGCACTTGCTCTCCTGCCGATTCTTCAAGACATCGACAAGGCGGAGACAGAGCAGACATCGGAATGGCTTCGGCCGGTTCAAGAAGGGCTTGAGCAAATTGCGGCGGCGGTCCATCGTCTTGCAGAAACAAGCGGTGAGGCTGGTATGGCAGGGGAGCATCCCGACTCAACTCACTCGATGCGGGCAGAACCCGTTGTGGAGTCCGCCCCGGTGCCTGTCGTCCCCGTGACACCGCCGCAGCAAGAGCCGGTCCGTGTCGAATCCTCCGTGCCGTTGCTGCGGGCGTTGAGGGACCTCCAGCGAGTCCGTGCACGCTCGGTCCAACCGTCTCGGGATGTGTTGGAAGCGGTGATTGCGCGCGCCGAGCATGAGGTTGGGCCGCACGAGGAACAGATTGCCGTGGAAGCGGTGAAGCGCATTCTGCGCGATCTGGGCAGGCTCGACGAAGAGTTTCTCAAGGAAGTGCATGAGCGGGTTCCAGCCATGACAGAGCAGATCCGTCGATTGCGCCAACAAGGTGCGCAGGATTTCGTCACCTCGTCTCAGTTGGCGCCAATCGCCAACCATGTTGCCGCGCTGCAGGAGCTGGCTAAAACCATTCACGCCGCGACGATCACGATGTTTCTCCAGGGGGTGCAGTCCTTTCTGAATGCGGCGGCCTATCGGAAGGTCGAGACCCTCCCCCAGCGGTTGCAGGCGGTCGAAGTACGGATTCAGACGTTGACCCCTATGGCGGAGCAGTGGGTGACGCTCGGCCGTCTCGAGATCGCCTCCATCGAAGAAATCCTGCCTCGCTGATGCGAGTCCAGTCGGCATTCATCCATTATCCAACCCTCAATAGCCGGCAATAGGCGTGGCGCCGCCGCTGGTTGCGGCAGGCGAAGTTATTTCTAATAGCTCCCCTGCCAGAAAGTTCTTCGCAGCTCTTCCACGCGAGGCATGTCTTCGTCTCTGTAAGGGGCGGGACGCTGGAATCTCAACACATCTAATTATTAGATTGATAGGAAGCTAATTATCTATTTGTCTATGTATGGGAAGAACTTATACATGTCTTCAAGTGAGTGCATCATCCACTCTCAACCATAAAGGAGGACGCCATGAATGCTGGATCTATACCAAAATCCGCAGTTCTGTCTGTCGTAGCCATGACGGCATTCCTCGCAGCACCGAACGGGTTCGCTACAGAACCGTCCACTAACAGCAGTGGCTTTGAACTCAAGCCCAAAACTGCGGCGCAGGAGAAGCTGAACGTGAAAGATTTGGACGAGGAAGTCTCGCATCTGGAAGTGGTGGACTCGAATGGCAATGCGTACCTCCTCATTCCGCTCAAGGGTGGAAAAGGAAATAGTCCGGCAATCGCGCAGGATGGAAAGATTATCGTGGAATACGTTCATCCCTACGTAGGTCGGCTCGGCAATTAAGTGAGGCGGTCACATTCGCCGAAGGAGGGGAGCATGAAGCCGAAGAATAATAAGGATAGGGAACAACATGTGAACGGTTTGGCAACGGAAGACAATGGCCTAGTGGTGCAGAAACGGATCGCCTTGCGGGCATACGAGCTGTACCTCCAACGAGGTGGCTTAGACGGACATGCTGAGGAAGATTGGTTCAGGGCAGAACAAGAGATCCTTAAGGACGAGCGCCACTGAATGGAAGTAGCGGCGGCTTACCCGATCATGGATCGGGTGGCCGCCGAGATTTCAGCTTCTCTAGTGACTGATAGGCCTATCGAGTGCAATGAACGATCCGCTGTGTCCTGCTGCAGGGCCCAAAGGGGCATGATCATGAATAAGGTTGTTGCGATTCTGACTTTCGTTGTCGTCACCGGATATACAACTCCGGATGCGTCATGGGCCCATAGGCACATACTTGTTCCTCCGGAAGGAGAGAGACGGCCGCTAGTCCCTCCCAGACACGATGGATTTATCGGACCGGTCCTGAGGAGTGAGGGATTGTCGAAGCGCGCGGAGCAGCCAATATGGGATGGGATCAATCTGACGCATCCCGATCCGCATCACCATCCCGGTAGTGAGCCGTCCCATTCTACTATCTATCGGAACAACCATGCACCGGACGGCGCACCGGTGATATTCGGCTGGCCTACCGAGAGTCTTCCGTCGTTCCATGCGATCCATAAGGCGGGTCGGTGAGTACGAAGACCATAAATAGAAGGGCCGACCCTTATCCAAGGTAGCAAGTAATTCTTTGACTCCTAGAGTGTCTGTTGTTCAGGGCCTATCCCACTCTAATGTTTAAGGAGGCTCACAATATGATGATCTCAGGTGTCGGCAGGAGACAATTCATTCGAACAGTTCTTTCCGGT
>JAYWIP010000243.1:0-11885 GCA_039794465.1 Nitrospira sp. | reverse complement strand
GCCTCTGCGAGCGGCATTTCGATCACATCCAACACTTCGTCGCGATCCAGTTGCTGCCGGCCTTTCGTGAGCCCGGTGGCTTGATAGACGTGAATCACTTCGTCCGCGAATCCCGGAGCCGTAAAGATGCTTGAGAGCAGCTCAAACGACGAGGCCCGATAGCCGACCTCTTCCTCCAGTTCCCGTGAAGCACAGTGTAAGGGATCCTCGCCGGGATGGAGTTTTCCTGCAGGAATTTCATAGATGAATCCTCCTGCCGCATGACGGAACTGCTTGATCAACACGACGGTCCCATCATCCTTCACCGGAACGACCGCCGCGGCGCCGGGATGGCGGATCGTCTCAAGATCCACCGTCACACCGTTTGGCAATTGAACCGTGTCGATGTTCAGCGTGACAACTTTTCCGGCGTAGATATGTCGCGTTATGGAAGCCATCAGTACTTGGGTTTCTTATAGAACGGCGGCCTGACGACCTTTGCCGGAACCGATTTTCCTCGAATGTCGATGAGGATTTCTGCCCCGACTTCGGCGTACTTGGGAATGATAGACCCTAATCCGATTCCTTTCTGGAGCAGAGGGGACAAATTGCCGCTGGTGACTGTTCCGATCGGCGACGGGGATGGTGACGGAGAAAGAATCGTGAACCCATGTCGTGGGACGCCTTTTTCGAGCAATTCGAATCCAATGAATCGACGAGACGGGCCCTCTTGTTTCTGAGTCAACAGGACAGGCTTACCGATAAACTCCCCCTTCTCAAAACGCACGGCCCATTCGGCTCCGGCTTCGATCGGGGTCGTCCCTTCATCAATGTCGTTACCATACAGCAGATAGCCCATTTCCAGGCGCAGGAGATCCCTGGCTCCAAGTCCGGCCGGCTTTAAACCGAACGATTGACCGGTGTTCATCAAGGTGTCCCACACTCGGTCAGCTTGGCCGTATACGTAGAATTCGTAGCCGAATTCTCCGGTATACCCCGTTCGAGCCACCAGACACTCTACCTCCGCAACTCGTACCGTCGTGGATTCTCTGAGCTTGAGCTGATCCAGTCGTGACAATCCGAGCGCGGCCACGATCGCGCGCGCAGCCGAACCCTGCAAGGCGATCTGGGCGATATCCGTTGAACGATCGGCAATTCGACAGTCGGGAAAGGCCTGACCCTGCGCCGTCAGCCACGAGACGATCTTCTCTCGATTCGAGGCGTTGACACACAGCAGAAATTCTCCGGCCGCCGCCAGCCGATAGACAAAGATATCGTCTTTGATGCCGCCCTGCTCATTGCAGACCATCGAGTACTGTGCCCGCATAGGTGTCAACGCAGCGAGATCATTCGTGGTCATGCGCTGAAGAAACGACTCGGCACCGGAGCCCGTGACGGCAATCCGCCCCATATGGCTGACATCGAAGAGACCGGCCTTGCTGCGCACGGTGTGATATTCATCCACCACACCGCTGTATTGGATGGGCATTTCCCAGCCGGCAAAATCAACGAGCTTGGCGCCGGCGGCGCGATGTTGGGCGATAAGAGGGGTCTGTTGCACGGCCTGCTACCGTACCCCGATCAATTCAACGTCAAAAATCAACGTGGCGTTGGGTGGAATCACTCCACCGGCGCCCCGCGATCCATACCCCAGCTCGGATGGGATCGTAAGTTTACGCTTGCCCCCCACTTTCATCCCCTGCACCCCTTCGTCCCAGCCTTTAATCACGCGCCCGGCCCCAAGGGGGAATGAAAAGGGCTGTCCCCGATCGACCGAGCTATCGAACTTTTTCCCGTTCTCCAACCAGCCGGTGTAATGGACGCTCGTGGTCTTGCCCGCAACTGCCACGTCTCCCGTGCCGACCACTTGATCGACATACTTGAGCCCAGATGGCGTTGTGACTTCCTGATTGTTCTCGGCCATGGAACCTCCTCCTCCCAAGAAAGATGTCAGCACTACCATCGCGACTAGTGATACACGGTACCGTGATGTCATCAGATCTCCTCCTCAGGCTGTATGGCATGGTCCGAACGGCTCGGTCAACCCGATCGGCTACCGATCACGCTCGGCGAAAAGCGCCATGCTCGCCGTATACCCGTGCAGGAAATTCCGGCCGCCGACCGGTCCGATCTCGCCTTGCGCGAAAAATCCCGCGAGGGGGATCGCGCCAAGCCGTTCCGCCGTTGCCGTTGCATCGTGGTGCGGTCGTCCGAACAAACCCTGCCCCCTGCCGCAGCAACTGAACAGGAGGGCCCCAAGGGGAGGGTGCCGATGCGCGGATCGGTCGGCCGCCAGCAATGCGTTTAAATCCTCGCTGGCCGATTGCGCATCGCGAAGGTGAAATTGCACGGTTTGCCCTTCTTGCACGATGTCGCCGACGGCGACTGCTCCGGTCGTTTGGTCGGCGCCGACCAGGTTCCTGACGAGGAAATCCCCCCGCTCGAACCGATCGCGATGTTCATCGATGGCAATGCCGAGATGCAACGCCCGATGGGCATGACGCCGGTCCTCTTCCGACAGGGATTCAAACACTGCCTGGAGCCGTTCCAGGGCCGGAACACCGCCAAGCTCATGAATGAGATTGTGCTCGGCTTTGGTGACGACGAACCGGTCGCCGATCAGCCGGCACCCCTGTGAAATGACCGCGCGGATGTCTACGGGACCCGATACCTGTACCCCCACCAACCCGCCTGTGAGGATCTCATTGTGGAAGATCAGCCGATTCTCGCCCACCCGATGTCCGCCGCCGGCGAGCCCCCCGATGGCTTTGACTCCTGGATACCGTTCCTCAAGGAGGCTCAGCACTTCTTGTACCGGGGTGGTGAGTGGATCAGCCAATAGGAGTAACGAGGCGTCTTCCCCGTTGAATTCCGGCCAATCGGACAACCGGAACTGGTCCTGTGTCGCCGAAAAAGACACGCGAATCGGGTCCAGCGCCACCTGCGGTAAAGACGCGGCCCAGAGGGTCACCGCCGGCGCCGTTTCCAACTCCTCGCTACCCGCAATGATACCTTCCCCGCTGCATCCGATAAGGAACCGAGGACGAAGGGAGCGGCTGATCGCCGCCGCGAGCACGTCGGCTCTCATGGCATGGTGCGCCGAGAAAAACAGGCAGGCCAGATCAATCGGTGCCGTGCCGAACTTAGCCCGAACTTCATCGGCCAGATCCCCGGCTGCCTTCCCCGTATCGGATTGTGTGGACAAAGCCGTCGCGAAGCGTAGGGCACCGGTCTGAGAGGACGATGAAGGGGAGAGGCTCGGCATAGGTGCGCGAAGACTGATTCGTGCGGTCAGACACCCGGGTCCATGCGTTGAGGCCGATCCTGTGACAATTTCTTGTAGTAGCGCCACAGGTAGGAATGGTAGTCGTCGAGTTGCGCCAAGAGATAATGCAATTCGGTAGGATCTTCGGTCTCCAGTGCACGGGTCATACGGGTCTTGAGAAATTCGGCGAAGGCTTCGGTTTTCTCCACTGCCGTCAACAGGCGCAACCCGCCGCCGATTTGATATTCGTTCACCGGTTCTTTCTCCTCACAGGTCGGCTGAAGGATAACGAGGGGGCAGCCGTAATTGCAAGCGCCTACCGTTTCTATAGGCACACGTCTCGTTCAAGATCATCGACCATTCCGAACCGAGCCGGACAAGAAGCCTTTCACCCGATGGAGATCAATCGCTTCAATGCGGTTCCCGTCTCTGCCCAGGACCGTGGTCGCCATCGTGAGAGCGTTCAGAACCGCTTCTTCCGTCGCTTCAACCGTAGCGGAGATGAGCGGATTCAGATGGGTATCGGCGAGATGAGTCAGGATATAGGTCGGATCTTTCGGGTAATGGGGAATCTCGTTGGCGGTCGAAAAGGCCAGCATGAAGTCGCCGCTCCCGTGACGGGCCGTGGAACCGGTCCTGGCCAGACCAAGTGTGGCGCGCTTAGCGAGTCTGGTCAGCTGCCGGGCATCCAGCGGGGCGTCGGTTGCGACAATGATAATGATGGACCCTTCGCTCTGGCCTGGCGAAAGGGCTTCGGAGATTTGAGGAGGCGACTCATAGAGCCGCCCCACCGGCACACCAGCGATAACGAGTTCCGACCGTCTGCCATGGTTGGCATTGACCAGCACCCCAATGGTATATCCGCCTTCTTTCTCCGGCAATTTTCTGGAGGCTGTCCCTATCCCGCCCTTGAATCCGTAGGCCACCATGCCGGTGCCGGCGCCGACCGTACCTTCCTTGACCGGACCGCCGCTCGCTCCGTCGAGGGCAGCCATCACGTCTTGCTCCGACACATGCCGTCCCTGAATGTCATTCAGCCGTCCATCGTCGCACTCCGCCACGACCGGCGTGAGCGTATCGTCGGTAATGCCAATCTCGGGATATCGTTGGATCATCCAACTCATCACGCCGTTCGCGACGCGTGGAACGTTCAGCGTGTTCGTAAGGGCAATAGGATATTCCAGAAATCCGGATTCCGCGACCCACGAGAGTCCGGTCATCTCACCCGTCCCATTCAGGACGAACGAGCCGGCCGGCACTTTCTTGTGCCACACATCGTCACGGGGAATGACGACCGTCACGCCTGTTCGGATCGGCCCGTGCCCCGGCTTCAACGGCCCCTCACCCACGATGATCGTCGTATGGCCTACTTTGACTCCCGCGACATCTGTAATGGCATTGAGGGTGCCAGGGAAATATTGCCCGATGACGATGCCAAGCTCGCGCAGCCGTTGGCGCTCTTGCTTGGATTCTGCTGCAGCCGTGGAGAGACACCCGCCAAGTAATGCTGCGATACAGGACCACAGCGCCACCTGTGCCGCTTGCCGGCAGCTAGACCTCATGCGTGCTGCCGTGATGAGGAATTCGCACATCGATGGCCGGATGTTCTCCCTGAATTGCGGCACCCAGGGAAAGGGCTTGTTTCTCTTCTCCATGGACGATGAAGATCGTGCTGGGAGGCGGATCGATCGCACGCACATACGCGAGCAAATCATTGCGATCCGCATGTGCGGACAGCCCGTTGAACTTCACGATCTGCGCGCGCCGCTTGGTCGGGATGCCGAAGATCGGGACCACGTCCCAGCCCTCGACGAGCTTACGGCCGAGGGTATGTTCCGCTTGAAATCCAACAAAGACGATGACGTTCGCCTCGTCTTGAATGGCATGCTTGAGATGGTGAATGATGCGTCCCCCCTCGCACATGCCCGATGAGGAGATGATGACACAGGGGCCACGCATGGCATTCAACCGTTTACTTTCTTCCGGAGAGGAGACGAAGTGGATATAGCGGGAGGCGAAGACGTCGCTATCCGATGAAAAGGTTTTCAGCGTCTCCTCGTCATAGCATTCCGGATGGCGCCGGAACACACCCGTGGCCTTGTCAGCCAAGGGAGAGTCGATATAGATGGGAATGGGGTCGACTCGACCCTCTCCGACCAGCTCTTTAATCCGCATCACCAGCTCTTGGGTGCGACCCACCGCGAATGCCGGGACGATGATCTTGCTCTTGTGTTGCCGTGCGTGGGCGATCAGGTCCTGGGCTTTCTGTTTCATCTCTTCGCCCGCCTGTTCGTGCAGGCGGTCGCCGTAGGTGGATTCCAGTATGAGCACATCGCAGGGTGGCGGAGGCTCGGGATCGCGAAGGATCGGCATATGGGATCGCCCCAAGTCTCCACTGAACAACACGGTGGTGGTATTCCCACGCGCCGTATACTTTACGCGGACGGCAGCGGATCCCAGGATATGCCCGGCATCGTGAAACGACCCTACGATGCGCGGCGCAAGCTTGAGTAGATCTCCGTAGCGCGCGCCGTCAAACTTTCTGATAATGTTCCTCACATCGTCGCCGTCATACAATGGCTGAACACAGGTTCGGCCTCGCCGCTTCTCGTGTTTGTTCACATACCGGCAGTCGTTTTCCTGGACTCGGGCAGAATCTTCCAACATGATCCCTGCCAGATCTGCTGTGGCTCTGGTGAGATAGACTTTCCCTGAAAATCCCTTTTGTGGCAACACCGGCAACGCACCGGAATGATCGATGTGGGCGTGAGAAAGCAACACGGCTCCCAGCGACTTGGGATCAAACCCAAAGTCCCGATTCCGCCTAGCCGCTTCGTCGCGGCGGCCTTGAAACATTCCGCAATCCAACAACATCCGGAAGCCCGGCACTTCCAACAGATGTCGGCTTCCCGTGACGGAACGGGCGGCTCCGTGAAAAGAAAGTTTCATTTTGGAATCACCCCGTTATGACGGCCGATCAGATCCCAGGCCTCCTGGGCTGTTTCGGCATAGTGAAATAAATTCATGTCCGCAGGCGAGATCAGTCCGTGGTCCACCAGTCCCTGCCAGTTGATCACGTTTTCCCAAAATTCCCGTCCCACAAGCACGACCAACACCTGATCGGTCTTGCCTGTTTGCAACAGGGTCAGGGTCTCGAACAGCTCGTCAAGCGTCCCGAATCCACCTGGAAAAGCGACCAGCGCCTTGGCCCTGATCATAAAATGCATTTTCCTGATCGCAAAATAGCGGAACTGGAAACTGAGCGCCGGGGTGATATAGGGATTCGGATGCTGCTCGTGCGGCAATGTAATGTTCAAACCGATCGATTTGGCCTGGACATCCGCCGCCCCTCGGTTAGCGGCCTCCATGATGCCGGGCCCCCCACCGGTGACAATCACGTAGTCGCAACGGCCGTCTATTTGGCACGTTGAGGAGACCAGTCGGCCAAACTCGCGAGCTACGTCGTAGTACTTCGAGAGAGCAACTTGCCGTCGCGCGACAGCCGCCTTGTGTCGGGCCTCAGGATTGTCCGGAGTTCGCGCCGCATCCGCTTCGGCTTCTCGCAACGCCTTCTGCATGGCCTGCGGTTCCTGGATTCTTGCGCTGCCGAAGACGACGATGGTCGAATCAATCTTCTCCTCGCGTTGAATCAGTTCCGGCTTCAACAGTTCGAGTCCGATTCGGATAGGCCGCAGCTCGTCCCGCTCAAGAAATTCCGTATCCTTGAAGGCGTGGATGTAGGAGGAGTGGGTGGTGTCTGTACGCTGCTGCGACGGATGATCGGAAGAGCCCGGCTTCATGGCCGGACATTATAGCGGGGCTGTTAACCGGCGGCAATTGCAGCCAATGCCGGTTCAGCCTTTCTGGACGCTAGAACGGCCAGAATTCAAACAGAGCATGCTCGTCCGTCAAGCCAAAGGCGTAGGAACGTACGATAAGTCGGTCATCGCAGATGATGAGCAGGCGCTGAATGTTAATCCCGGTCCCGGATAAGGTCATCGTAGGTGCCACGGGAGATACGACTCGAAATAAGTACCCTAAATTGAGCGACGAAGAGCGGGTCGTGCTCCATTTGAATTCTGCAAGAAACTGATCGGAAACAGCCGTAATCTCTTCCGGAGCGCCCAACTGATCCACGACGTGATGCAAGGTGGTTTCGCCGGCCGTGATAAAGGAAAGGTCTTCCGGTGTGATCGGTGTGTTGAAGTCGACCCTTCGGACCGCGCAGCCCCACAACCCCATACAGAGTATGAAGACCATGAGAAGGCGGGCATACTGTGCGTTCATGATCGATCTATTTCCCCCAGGGTCGTATCGTAAAATCGACTTCTGGTGTTCGTTTGCCGTAGATCACATCCTGTACGATGCCTTGCCGGTCAAAGAACACATAGAGATTATCACTTCTCACATTCACGCTCAGGATGTTGAACACGAGTAAGATAAGCCCGGGAGATTTCCCATCGTAGTAGTAGTATTGGAAAATCTCTTTGTCGTTGCCGACGATGATTCGATCGGGGGCTCCTAAGAGGGTCACCACCGATTCTTTCTTGGTGATTCCCTTTTCGATTTGGCTGAGGCTTTCCTCTTGTATAGGGTTTCCAACCCGCCCGCGGCTGAGGACACATCCATTGATGAGAAGGCTTAATCCGACAAGAAGAAGCACGGATGTTCTGAAGAGCATGAATCCTCCTAGCGATCTCTGGTATGAGGCTGATCAATTGTTTTCGGCAACACAAAATCCTGTTCATAGACCCAGTACCCCGACGGGGCTAGTCCCACACGCTGGTAGACGGTCTGGGCAGGCTGATTGTCTTGCTCTACATATAGCCTAATTCCACACACGGCTGGATCGGTCTTGGCTTTCTCGACGATATGGAGATGCATTGATCGATAAATTCCTTTTCGTCGCCAGGCAGGGTCAACATACACGCTCTGCACCCACCAGAACATCCCGTTGCGCCAGTCGCTCCACTCAAATGTGATCATCAATTGGCCAACAGGCCTGTGGAGACCACGTTCTTGGTGCTCCGCGACAATAAAAAATCCCCGTTGAGAATCCGCCAATAGGGCATGTGTCCCTTTGAGAAGCCGGACGAGATCAAGCTGCCTGCCTTCCGTTTCCCATGCCAGGGCTGCGCTGAAGCCGACGAGGACATCAGCATCCTGTGGCCCCGCCTGTCTCATGCGGATGTAAGGAGTGGAAAGCATAGGGTTTTAGGGATGGGAGTGCGGTTCATCGAGCCAACCGGTTCGTGCTTTATAGAACCCTGCGGAGAATTCCAATTTCATCGCGTCTTCCGGAGGCAGGTTGATCGGATGTACCTGCTGTTCCGGAATGAAAGCGAGGTAACCTGTGAAGGGATGGATTGCTGTTGGCACAAAAACCATCAGGAGATTGGCAGCGGATGCAATTTGAATGGTGTTCGGCGCAGTCCCCATGACGAATCCAAGCGCCCACAACCCGTCACGGGGAAAAGGAAATGCCACGACAGTGCTTTTGCCGAACCGGGAACGGAAGTTCAGAACATCTGTCATCCCTTTCAAAGTCAGATAGATACTCTGGACGAGTGGAATTCGCTCAAGTCGCTCCTCCACGCGCCTCATCAAGCGTTTTCCGATGACATGATCCGTCACGATTCCACTGATGATGAGGAGGCAGATGAGAAGCAACAAGCCTATTCCTGGAATGGGATCGGACATGTGTCTGCCAACGACGTTATCGAGCGTAGTAAATAGTGCCCAGAGAATTAACACCGTCGCCCATGTTGGGATCAGGATCGCGAGTCCAGCAAGAAACCATTTCCAGAGCGTCGTGGTCATGGCGAAGTAGAGGATGAGTGGGAGTGTACCAGACTTGCGGTAGGCAATGGGAGGGTCGCGTGAAAGTGGCTTGCTCTCCCAGATTCCTTACCTTATTATTTGGCAATCGTAAATATCGCCTGGCTGTTAACTTTGAGAAATTGAAGGATAAATTATGACCAACAAGCTTGACAAGGATCTACTTGCCATTCTCTGCTGCCCCGAGACGAAGCAATCAGTGACGGTAGCTGAGTCCGCCCTGGTCGATAAACTTAATGCCGCAGTGGCCCGCGGCGGGTTGAAGAATAAGGGGAAGAAGCCTGTCTCAGAACAGATGGATGGTGGCTTGATCCGCGCGGACCAGAAAATTCTTTATCCGATCAGAGAGGGCATTCCGGTGATGTTGATTGAAGAGGGGATTCCGCTCGATCAAGTTTGATCTGCCAACACCCCACACTCCTCCGCTGGACTCCGTCTCGCTCCGAACGTGTCCCCCCACTTTTGTCCGTCGACGGAATAGCACGCAGCCGCCGGGGGGTTATGGACTGATGATTTGTCCCGTGCCGTGTGGGTTATCGGTCTTAGAGCCAGTGGATGTCCCGCATTGCATACAAAGATATTCGTAGAGACTGCCGCTCGGGAGAACGAGGAGGAGGCGTTCTCTGGTCGGGGTGGCAATTCTACAATGAGGGCAGTAGAGGAGGGAGGCATTGAGGGATCGAAACTGACCCTGTTGTTGTGTTCCGACAGGGTGTTGTCGGTTCGAATTCGATGAATCGCGTTGGGGGCTCGGCGGCCAAGCAGGAACAGCTCTTCTCGGAGGGGTTGGCATGGGTAATTCTATTTAAAGAGAACGGGGATGGTCAAGACCAGTACCCACTAGCCGAAATTATTCGCGGCATCGAGACTTCATCGGTCAAGAGCGTACGATGGGGAACGCTTGTGATCGCTAGGCGGCGGTGGTTTTGGCAGATTCGATCTCTGTGGCGGTGATCAGACTGGAGAGGTAATCGGCAACGAAATTCAAGGCTTCCTCTCGGCCATCGGCTCTGCGCCCCTTTTCACGGCGTTGCACCGACAGTTCATGTTCGAGGTCTGATTTTACCTCGCCCAACACCCGTTGCAGGGACGACGGAGTCAGGTTGGCATCCATATCCTCAAGCTCTTGGCACCGGTCGAGGACCCAGTTGAGACCTTCAATTCTGCCGGCGTAATGTTCCTGTTCTGCGGTATCGATGCGCGCCATGGCGGTCGCAAAGGTTTGTGCTTCGTAGACCAAATTGTAGAAACTGGTCACGGCCCGTTGTAACGATGGATTCATGATGCTCCTTGTCTCCTAATCTAGATCGTTCTGATTATACATGAGTCTGCGCAGACGACAAGGAATATTTTTGGCGGTCATGTAAAGAGCAGGGAGTCGAATTCGTTCATAAATCCGTAATAGAGGGGAGCGAAGTCCTTTAAGCAGTCCGGGCTGGTTTCCTTTAATCGTTTAAAGAAAAAAACCTGCGCTTTCGGGTCCAGTTGTTCAAGAATTTTACTCAGTTGTGCCATGGTATAGCTACCTGACGGGACGCTTAGGATGTAGTGTACGAGACGTTCGACAAATTGCTCGGCCACATACTCGCTCAGCAGGTATCCCTCGGGAAGTTGGCCTGATGCGAGGAACTGGTCAAAAGGAATGGCTTGTGCCGCAAAGGGGACGAACCCAGGCTGTGAGGTCACGGCGGTGGCACTCCTAATGTCCTTGGGATATGCAGACTTCGTGAGGGAACTTTATCGGACCCCCTAGTGCCCGTCAAGTGTGCAAAAGGAGCAGGGAGGAGTGAGTCCAAAGACTGGCAAAAGAAAACGAGCAGGGTCCCTTTCGGGAACCCTGCTCGTTTACAACTGAGAGACGTCCAGGCTTAGAGCCAGGTAACCCGTTCAGCCGGCCTAATGTAGATCGGCTCTTCCACCTGGATTCGCGCGACTTCCTTGCCCGACTTGTTGAATCCCAGCACGGTGTCGTTGTACATCTCAAACCGTTTCCCGTGAATCTGGGTTTCAAAGACTTTGGGGCCAGGGATCACGTCATACCGGAACACAATCTGCTGACTCGCCCTCCACAACTGAAGAACGGCCAAGAGTTCTCGACTCGGTACAAGGTACTTCTCGATCGCGTTGTCCACGCCTGGACCAAACATCTGTCGAGCGTAGCCTCGCGGGCTGTGCCGCGGAGGAATGTAGTAACCGTTTGGCTCTGTACCCCATTGTGGGTAGAGCGGTAGGGCGACCTGTTCCACCCTGATCGTATAATACAGTGGATGCCAGCGGTCTTCAGCCCAGAGGCCATCCTCTCCGATACGAACCAGGCTTTGCATTCTGATTTTGCCAACGCAGGCGGCCATACAGCGGGTTTCCATTGGCTCGCCGCCTGTCAGTGGATCCTTGCCTTCGATGCGAGGATAACAGGCAATGCACTTTTCTGAAACACGAGTCGTGCCTCGATACATCGGTTTCTTGTAGGGGCATTGCTCCACGCACTTCTTGTACCCACGGCAGCGATTCTGGTCGATCAACACAATACCGTCTTCCGGTCTCTTATAGATGGCCTTACGCGGGCAGGCCGCTAAACACCCAGGATAGGTACAGTGATTACAGATGCGCTGCAGATAGAAGAAGAACGTTTCATGTTCAGGCAAACTGCTGCCTGTCATTTTCCAGGGTTCATCGCGTGAAAACCCTGTTTTGTCAATACCTTCGACTAGCGCGCGCATTGATGTTGCGGTATCTTCATAGATATTCACGAATCGCCACTCTTGGTCCGTCGGAATATAGCCGATGGCCGCCTGGCCAACCT
>JAYWIP010000242.1:0-3643 GCA_039794465.1 Nitrospira sp. | reverse complement strand
TCCCGGTTCAACGGCTTTCCCGTGCCCTTCGAAACTGTCGTAGTAATTTCAAGAGGTTATGGACTGCCAAGTGGTCTGGAAGATGACCAGCGAAATCAGTTACAATACAACTCTCGTTTTGGCAGTCCTTTGGAGAAGTGAAGGAGGGACGGGGTCATGTTGGGAACGGATATTCGCGGGATTATGGCGGAAGAGGAAGAGGTGCAACGCCGGCAAGAAGCGCTGAAGTCCCTGATGACGATGCGGGCCAAGAAGCTTCGGGAGTCACTGGACCAACGAATCAAGCGTGCCAGGAGCAGCGGTGATTGGACGATGCTGTCGAAGGCGGAGTGTGCTGATCTGCACAAGCAGGAAAAGGCGCACTTGAAGTCTCAGTTGGAACAGTTGCAGTCCGAGCAAGTCAGGACAAGAGGAAAACTGACGGCGCTGAAACGAGCGAAAGCGAGAGCCCAGCGAATCCGTGCGGCAGAGGCGGAGGCGGAACGAAGACGCCGATAGCAGGATATCAGTGAGCGGACCGACCTCCCTTCAGGTGTTGACACGTCGACACCGCACGTTGATCCGCGAACTTCTCTACGATAAGCGCGTTCGGATGCAGGAAGGCGCCTTCGTTATCGAGGGCGCGAAGCCCTGCCGCGATCTCATTCAACACTACCCTCAGGCAATTCTCAGCTTGACCGTCTCGCCTCGGTATCTTGATACAGAAGATACGAAGGCGCACGCGGCACGGGCTATGCTGAACGCGCCTCAGTATAGCTGCTCGGATGTCGTATTTGACCGACTCTCCGATGTTGAGGCGCCGCAGGGTATTCTGGCTGTCGTCCGGCAACCACAGTGGGATGAGCGGTCCCTGTTGGAGCAGCCAAGGATCCTTGGATTGTTTGGGGATCGACTGCGCGACCCGGCCAACGTGGGCACAATTATCCGGACAGCCGCGGCGCTGAATCTCACGGGACTGTGGCTGACATCCGATTCTGCGGACCCCTTTGGTCCCAAAGTCGTTCGCGCGGCGGCCGGCACGGTGTTGACCCTTCCTGTTTTTTATGGTGCGGAGCCACGACGCTTTATTGAGCACGGCTGTAGAATTTATTCTGCTCTGGTCCCTCAACCTGGTACCGTGTCGCTCAGGAGCATACAGTCCATTCCCCGCCGCCTCGTCATGGCAGTCGGGAATGAGGGGGAGGGACTGGCTGACAGCATCGTGGGCCTCTCCACTGTCAGATTTGCAATTCCGCTGGCCAGCGCTGTCGAGTCACTCAATGTCGCGGCGACGGCAGCAATCGCGGCATTTTATTTCACTGGGCTGCCGATCGGCTCCTGACCGAGAGGGGTGGTGTTCTCCCGCCCAGGTGCATCAGCGTGGAGTCCGGTTCCGATTTGCACACGGCCCTGTTGCGATGGATACCCGTCCGGATCACCTCCACAGTTATTTGAAAAAACTGACCGGTTCTGCGTATAGTTTCCGGAAGGCTGGACGATGGGGAAACCGGTTTGTCTAGATTACTCAGGTCGTTTGTGAGAGGTCTTGTGTAATGACGCGGTCGTTCGCCGTATCCCAATTGGTTTTGTCGGTGCTCCTGTACCTGGGGCCCGTGACCGGCTTCTCTGAGGCTGCTACTGAGTCCGGGGAGAACATCTATGACCTGAATGAAATCGTCCAACTCGCCCTGGCCAAGAATCCACTGGTGACGTTCGCTGAGGGACAGATCGAACAGCAGCGTGGGGTGCAGACGGCAGCGGGCGCCTATCCAAATCCGACTGTGGGCAGTGCCAGTGGTCATGGGGTGCTTCGAGATGCGGGCAGCCCGGGGGCCGGATCCTCGCTGGGCCGTCAATCACTCACCGAGTACAACGTGACCGTGGGGCAGCCGGTCGAATGGCCGGCGATGCGTGCGGCGCGCCAGCGCGTCGCCGATTTAGGGGTGGCCACGGCGAATGTTGGGTTGTTGGAAACACAATTGAACTTGCGGTCGCTGGTGAAAGTCGCATTTTACGATCTCTTGTTGGCTCAGCAGGATGCGGCGCTTGCTCGTCGTAACCTTGAGATCATCGAAGGGGTGCAACGAATCGTCAAAGCGCGGGTCAAGTCGGGAGAAGCGCCGCAGTTTGAATCCATCAAGGCAGAGGTCGAGGTCCTCAAGGCCAGGCAGCAGCTGGCGCGGGCTGACAATCTCGTTCGAGTCAGCCGTGTGACTGTCGATACGTTCACCGGCGGCTCATTGGGACCTTCCTATACCATTCAAGGGGATTTCACAGGAATTCCGACAGAGATCAATCTCGAAGGGTTGATGAACCGCATGATGAACCAGCACCCGACGATCCAACGGTTGCTCAGGTCGGTGGAACAATCGGACTGGAAGATCGAATTCGAACGGCAGATGCGGGTGCCGACCGTCACCGTAGGGGGCAGCTATTGGCGGGAGATGGGACGCGAAGCGTATCAAGGAGGGCTCTCCGTTCCGATGCCGCTCTGGTATCGTCGTCAGGGTGAAATCGCATCGTCCTTGGGTGCCAAACGGCGTGAAGAGGCGGAACTACTTCGCGCGCGAAACGAGCTGGCCCGATCCGTCCATCAGCACTATCAAGATGCCCGGACCACAGCCGAACTGATCGAAGTCTTCGACAAGGGCTTGTTGAAGCAGGCATCGGAAGCGCTTCGTCTCGCGCAGTTCAGCTTCCAGCAGGGGGCCTCCAGCCTGTTGGAAGTGTTCGACGCCCAGCGTGTCCAGCGCCAAATCCTGCTGGATTATGCGCAGGCGCGGCACGACCTGTCGGTGTCACTGGCTCGCTTGGAACAGGCGGTAGGGGGAGAACTCTAGAGTATGATGACGGTCCTGCAAGGCCGCTGCGCGATGTTCAGCTTGATGCTCGGTTTAGCCGGGGTCGAGTACGGTTGCGACGCGACTCCAAACGATGTGGCTGCCAGCAAGGCGCCCGCCGCTGCTCCGACAACTCCTGGACGTGTCTCGTTGTCAGCGGAAGAGTCGGCCAGGATCGGGCTGGTGGTGCAGCCGGCTTCCCGCAGCGATTTCCGCACGCATCGCGAGTTCCCCGGAATCGTACGTCCGAACCAACACAATATGGCGGAGATCACGACGTTGGTTCGGGGCCGGGTCGTCGAGGTCTATGGGGATCTGGGGCAAGAGGTCAAAGCCAATGCGCCGCTTGCCATCCTATATAGCAGCGAGTTGGGCCTGGCACAATCCGCGCATTTGAAGGCGAAGGCCAAACTGCACTTGGCGGAGCAGGCTTATAACCGAGCCAAATTCTTGCTGCAAGAGCAGGTGATCGGCGAAGCCGAAGCGCAGCGGCGCCATGCCGAACTGCTCAGCATTCAGGCCGAGGCGCATGAAGCGGAGGACCGGCTCAAGCTCCTCGGCATGAATGACGAGGAATTTCGCCGGCTCGAGAGCACCAGGAGAATCCGGTCCGTGGTGCCGATCGTCGCTCCCTTCGCCGGGCGCATTATCGGTCGCAAGCTCACGCGCGGCGAAGTGGTCGAGACCACTGAGAATCTGTTTGTCATCGCGGATCTTTCGCAGGTCTGGGTGCAAGCGAATATTCCGGAAAAGGACATCCCGTTCGTCCATTCCATCCGAGCGACGGGAGGCACGCAGGCGGATGTCCGGATCAACGCCTATCC
>JAYWIP010000241.1:0-7260 GCA_039794465.1 Nitrospira sp. | reverse complement strand
GAGGGAGAGATGGATCTTCGGTTATCCTGGTCACCCATCTCCCCCCTCCGTCCCTGTGCGGCTGACTCTGTGTGCTTATTCGGGACGTATGCGCACCGCGGTACCAGAAGCAGCGCAGAACCGCTGTGTCATGGCCGCACGTCGTGACGGTTAGTCGTCGAAGGCGCCCCCCACGCGCACTGCGGTGCCTGTATACCCGCAGACCTGTTTGGTGGAAAAACCGGTGTTCGTGCTCAAGGTTTGGATCGGTGGCGTACCCCCATTCCATCCCCCCTGATTCCAAATCAAGATGCGCCCACTGAGCCCGACCTGGCCCTCCCACTGGATGTTGGTTCGAGTGACCTCCTCACCAGGAATTTGAAATTCTTCGGGGCCGTACTTGTCAAAGCCCCGGCAATCGCCGCCTTGCGCAAACGTCCGGTCCCGGTTCACCTGGTATGTCCAGTCGCAATGTTTCCGGTCATAGACAATGGGGCCGATGGTGACAGACTCCCCGAAGGAGTAGGGGCCTGGAAAGATGGCAATGCCCCGACCGTCCAACGTGACATTCCCCCGTCCGTCGTATTTCATAAGCCCGGTCTCGTGGAGGGTGGCCACGTTCCCGCCCCCGATCGGCTGCAAGTCCGGCAAGGCCGTGAAGTCCCCCGATCGGGAACAGGTCTCGGTGAAGCTGTACCGGTATGTGCCCTGTAAGAGGCTGTTCGGGTCTCCCAAGTTCAGCTGGGCCGTGGCCGACCCGGTGACAAGCGCCACGAGGCCAGCGGCTAAGAAAATCGATGTGATGCTCCGTTGAGTACGCATCATGAACCTCCTTTGTTTGTGCGGCCTGTCCTCGAAAGGAGAAGGGGCTGCCGCAAAGCCCTTTCTGTTTCAGGGTTGCGAACTTACTGCGTCGCCCACGGTGCGGCGACAGAAGCGTTACGAGTTTGACCGATGAAGTGCCCGCCGGTGAGTTGGCGGGCCGTGATGGTCCGGTGGATTCAGGTGGTCTTCCATGGTCACCTCCTTGCTGCGGAGTGACTGGGAGGCAATGTTTCAGGCAGGGGCCGTATCATCCCGCCGCCTTATCGATTGTGTCAAGCGATGGGTAGGCGCCTGTGATTCAGCCTGCCGTTCCATCCCTCACCATCGAGGCCCTAGCCAGGATCCACCGAAGTCTTCAGTGCCGAGCTGTTGGGACAGACCGGTTGGCCCCTCTGCTGAACTGGACAGCTCGGCATAGCCCGACCATAAGCAGATTGGTTTATCCGGTATCTGGGCCGATAGCGGTATGGTGTGCTGGGCTCTGGTGATGGACGGTCCGATCTGGTCCTCCACGCCGGCCCCTACAATGATGAGGGTCACCATCAGTACGAGGGATAGAATATAAGAGAGCTTCTTCATGGGGCACCTCCTTGTGAGGCTGTGCTCTGTCCGTTTGTAGGGTTGTCTGGGCAAGCCACGTGCCAAGAATCGTCAAGCTAGCCGATTGCACGGCAGTACGAACTAGGGAGGAGTTTTGTCGATCGCTGGGCCCTGGAGATGTCGGTCTGACTATGAATCGTGGTTCAGAGGACCTGAACAGCTGTGCTTGGAGTAGTGAGGAAAGGAGAATACTCGATGACGGGGCGTAAGTCAGAATGAGTGGAGGGGGGAGTTAGAACTCCGGTTAGTCTCGTCGTCCATGCCAATGCCTCAGCGATGGGTACCCTCGTGAAACGCACCACGCGCGTCCAGTTGATCCACAACGATCGGCCCCGCGAGGTCATCAACTGGCGCAGTCCGGCCCATGCTTTGCATTAACTGTTTGACTAGGATCGTGAATGTATTCTGACACCTTTTCCCGTCGACTGGAGGCGAATATGACGAAGGTTCCGGCAGTGCTCATTCTGATTCGCGCCATTTGTGGGCCAGCCCTGGTGGCGGCGGCCGCAGCAGAAGCGAGCCCTTGGCTCCTGGCCGGTCTCGTAACCTTTGCGTTCGTCTCTGACGTGTTCGACGGGATCATTGCCAGGCACCTTGGAGTAGCGACTGAGCTGTTGCGCAGGGCCGACACAATCGCCGACACGGCTTTCTATGCTTGTGCCGCCCTCGCGCTGCTGCTTCGGTCGCCATCGGTGCTCAGTGCGCATTTGGTTGGCCTGGGGTTGATTGTGTCCCTGGAACTCGTGCGATGGGTGATCGAGCGGCAACGTTATGGCCGCCTCGCGTCGTATCACATGTGGTCAGCCAAGGTGTGGGGCATCACGCTATGGCTAGGGTTCTGTGAGGCTTTCCTGACTGGGCAACCGGGGCCGTTCATGCAGGCGGCAGTCGTGACGGGTATCGTTGCCGATTGCGAAGGACTCACGGCGTCTCTGGTACTCTCGAGTTGGCAGCACGACATCCGTACTGTCTGGCACGCCGTGCGGCTTGAATGCGCATGACAATCTGCACGCGCTCGAACAAGCGGATGCAGCTGATGAGGGAAATGTTGCCAGGAGCCAATTGGCTCAGAGCAACTACATATGCGAGGCTCGTCATGAAAATGGAGGAATGTGGCCGCTGGCTCCTCTCGATAGAGGCCTTTCAGTACACTCTCGAAGATTGCATGAATCCCACCGTGATTGCTACACTCGCACCGAAGAATCCGATCCGGAGTCTCCCTTCCATCTTGGGTGGCCTGTGCCCCCTACGTCCTTTCGAATCATCCTGGTTCTTGCGATCCTCATACTGCAACAAGGCTGTGTCAGTACCGAGCCACCACGGCTCAAGTCGCCACAGTTGAGCGAGGACGTACGGACCTCCATCCGTACGGTTGACGTCACTGTCTCAGAACAATTACCTCCTGTGACTCTCGAGCTTCCATCAAAGGGTGCTCTCCGCGGGGCAGGCCTCAGAGCTGGCAAATGGGCGGGTGGCTTTTTGCAAGGCATCGCAAACAGTGGGGATGCTATGCAGATAACAATCTGGTTCTTGCCACTGGCCCCAGTCTGGGCAGTAGCAGGGGCCTTCTCTGGGGCTATTGAGGCTCCGTCGGCTGCGACAGTCGACGCGATGGAGACGCAGGTACGGAGGGTGCTCCAAGATGAGCGACTGATTGGAGAGTTCGGCAAGCAGGTATATGACCACATCACGAATCGAACCATTGTGATCCCGACGCTCCTCCCCAGAGCTGGAATAGGCGATGCCAATGGTGGGGATATGAAAACAAGAGCTCAGCCTGATGCCAGATTGACCATTGTCCTCACGTCCGTTGGCTTACAGGGAGTCTCTGATGTCAATCCACCCTTGACTCTGTACCTCGAAACGATGTTCAACGTGGTTTACCAAAAACCTTACACCCGCAGTGAGCAGGTCGTTACGAGTTACAGTCGAACGATCCGTTATGAGAGCAAGGCTCGTACCCTTGCGGAGTGGACGGCTGACGGGGGACAGCCCTTCCGCAAGTCCGTCCTGGTCAGCCTCGCTCAGATGGCGGCACGGATTGTCGGTGACGTGTTTCTTGGACATCCCGGTGACCCTCTAGTTCCGCCAGAGGAGGGCTATTTGATTTTTGAAATAGACTGAAATGAGTATATCTCTAGGGGTAGCTAGGAAGGTTGAGTTCTTCCGATCATCGGTTTGGTGCGCCGAATCGAGTGCTTGAACGCGTTACGTCCATACCTCCATTTTAACTTTCTATTTTCGTGGTAGCCTTTCAACGCATCGTCGTAGGGTTTCCACATAGCTCCAGCGATTGTTATGTTTGAAGGCCTGAGACTTAGCAAAATGCTTTTCAACGTTCGTCGCAATTAGAATTAACCCGTTTCGCCTGACCATCAGTTTTTTTATGCCCATTCTGTATTCGTCCTCAGCCAGCATATTCCGTGGGTTCACAATCCTTCACGAATCTGACCTTCCAAGTCCGCAATGTTCCAAGATGCTTCGGATTCGCCGATATGAGATCAAAAAGAACTCAAAATGCCGGCAGGAGTCCCGAGGCATCCGGTAAACTCCGGATATACTGCACCCCTTGTTGTATTCAGGAAAAGGCTGGCGTAAGATCAAAAATCTCAGGCTGTTCCCTCAGCCCGCTACATGAAAGCGGTGGCTCATGAAGAGTCTCGCTTCGGCCACTCTCCTTATTCTGTCTTCTTTATCGTCTTCTGGATGTGGGATTTCCGTGGCATTTACGGAACCCCCTCGCGTTGACATAGACCAAATAAAAAGCAGCAAATTATCTCAAGCCCTAGTTTTTCAATTAAGAATTGGGGGCCTTCCATGAAAATTATTCTTCACAGATGCCATCTCCGTACTGCTACATGGCTCTGCCTCCTCGGTTCACTTGTGTTGCTGGTGGGCTGCGTCCCGACGAAATCATCGCCCGTGACCCTGGTGCCATTTGACTCAGTCGCGCATCGGGCAATCAAGGTCGAACCTTGCGAGGATCGAACGGGTCTCGCAGGACCCCGAAACCTAAAGGAGGAGAGCACCAAGATTTTTACTGAGAAGCTGAAATCCATGAACCTCTTCGAGATTTCGCCAGCTGCGCCTCTGGTTTTGACCTGCGACCTAGAGTCGTTCGTCGAGGGAAGTGCTTTGAAACGATGGGTCACGCCGAGTTGGGGTACCACAGAAGCTACGGTCGCCGTGGTTGTACGGGATGTGCCCAACGACAAGATGTTGGCCATTCTGCGGAGCCAGGCATCGGTAGATCGGGGTGGCCTCTATACGATCGGAGCAGATCAATACATCTTGGATGCCGCGTTCGATGACATCATGAAACAGCTGAAGGCGTGGACCAAGAATTCTCGCTGAGGGGAGAGAGAACGATGAGCCCACTTCAGACATGGAAACGGGAGGTCCGAACATGAACGACGATAGCCCGTGTTTTAGTCCCTTTGCCAAGCTTCCAACGCTCGCTCTCGCGTTCTTGTCTTTCACGGCCAGTACACTGGTCATCGGCTGTGCGAGTGATCCCATCATCATCAAGGTGGACCCAGCTATCGCGGCCAAGCTCAAGTCGGAGATCCCCACCTACGATCGCAAGACTCTAAATGGCATTAATTACAAGGTAGTGCTACCCCTCGAGGCCACCTCGTGCATGAAGCTGATCTGGGATCCGCCAGTTAGTCAGGAGGATGTCCTTAACCAGCTACGGATGCGGGCGCGAACGCTCCACGCCAATGGGATCATGGACGTGAGTTGTGGTAACAAGGAGGGCGTGAGCCTGGTTACGAACTGTTGGGAAACCATCAGCTGCAACGCCACTGCGATACAGGTAAGCCCGTGATTACTTTGCTCAGACCGAGGGTTTAGCGGTGACGGCTGTTACGTCCCCCCACTGTCTAATCAAGCCTTGGATTCTACAGCTAGAGACTTAGTCACGTTGTTGTGAACATGCGAACCGTGTTGAAGTACAAGTCCGCCGGGATGAATCTTCGAAACTGGCTTTCATTCTTTCGCCCCTGCGCGCTTCAGCAATTCCACGACGCCAGGCTGGTCCGCATAATTTAACACGGTATTTCCATCATCATCTTTTGCATAGATATCTGCGCCCCGGTTGAGTAGCAGTTCGATCATGGTCATATCACCATGACTCGCAGCCCTCATCAAGACTGTCACCCCCTTCGGGGTCTTCGCATTCACATCGGCACCTTTTTCGAGGAGGGCTTGAGCGATAGCCGTATTGCCTTCTGTTGCCGCTGCTAACACGGCGGTCCACCCCTTGGGGGTCTTCGCATTCACGTCGGCGCCGTTTTCCAACAACGCGTGGACAACAAGAGTACGCCCCCATCCCGCGGCTACCATCAATGCAGTGAGCCCCCCCTCGGTCTTGAGAGCGACCGCTGTGCCTTGCTCGAGCAGGCCCCGAACCGTGGCCACGTCGCCATCACGCGCCGCAAGGATTAATGGGGGTGCATCATTGCCGAAACTGCCATATCGAATCTGCTCATAGGCCGTGAGTGGCAGGAGGACCGTATCAGCAAGAAGACTGAATGGGAAGTCATGAGAACCAATGAAAGGTCCGCCGAAAGGAACACTGGCACGGGTAGCAGGACTCTGAACCATCATGTCGACCCAGGTTCCACTGTATATCCGCGGGATGAAAAAAGGCCCGTTGGGATATTTCCTCTTGAGTAATTCCTCGTTTAAATCGTGAAGGCGTGTGTCGAGAGTTGCGCAGCCGTCCCACACCAGCGGCACGAGTAGGAGCAGGGTGAGGGAAAGGATCTTGGTCCAGGGAACAACAAAGTGGACGGTCAAGGTGGGATTCATGCGGGAGCCCTCCTTGTGACGAATGTCTGAAGGTGGTGCCCTAACGCAGCCTACAGGGTAGCGCGTCTATTGTGTCTCTTCAATGGAACAGAGGTCTGAACTGCTCGGTGCTTACCAGCGCGACTTCATCCAGCCATTCGGTTCTTGGTCAAGGATGCATCCTACCTCGTCGTAGGAGTCTGCTCTGTCACCCGTTTGTGCTCTGTAGCCTTCGTTGGGCCTATGAAAGTGCCGAAGACCCGATCCCAGAGATGGTCGAACACCGCAAAATTAACTTCGCAGTCGTGATGTAAGAGGTGGCGCGCCCGCGCTCGTAAGAAGAGAGACGATGAGACAAAGCGCGAAGATACAAACTGTTCATGCACATAGCTGAATAGCCATATGAGTAGCACCGCTTCGGCTGTCGTGAGTATGGCAATCCCCGAGGGCACTATCGCCCAGATTACACCGGCTTCAATGGCAAGCCAGGGCAGAAAGGCGTAGATGCTATCATGCCACCCCGACCCGAAGATGAACCGTTTCGTAAGACAGTGTTGCCCACTGGGATAGAGTGCGTGGTGTCCCCCACATGAAATCCACGCAATGGGCTCCACAAGATATGTGCAAACCAGTGGGCGATCCACAAGGTGAGAGTGGTTGCAAGGTAGCCGCCTACGAGCGTCGCAACTATTATCGACGGAGTGATCATCAGTTGTTGGCCCTCAAAGCACGTGGTGGGGCAGAGGCAAATGTGCCCATTATGCGATCCCATACCAAGTTTAAGACGCCATAGTTTGTGCGTTGATCGATGTGGTGAATGCAATGGAGCTCCTTGAGTGTTCTAAACCAGACGAAGCGCAGGAGCCACGAATTCTTCAGATGGTAGTGGAGATGCACGTAGATATTGGCCGCAAAGGTCAACGTGATCGTTGCAGCCGCCGTCACGGCCAGCTCTATTGGCAACAACCAAAATGTGAGAGCGCCGAGGAACGTGACGACAGGAATGAAGGTATAGGTGATGCTCTGTTCGTCTTTTTGGTAAGCAGGTTGCTCAAAGGTCAG
>JAYWIP010000240.1:0-19577 GCA_039794465.1 Nitrospira sp. | reverse complement strand
TACCCATCCACCCCAAACCGTCGATTGATGCGATCAGCCAACGCCGTTACTTGTTGTCCGAGATGCTGATATTCGTCGATCTTGGAGCGGCTGGGCGCCGCCAGCTGCAGAAACGAAAACCTCCCAATCCATTCCGACTGAAGCTCCAGCAACCGTTCAACGGCAAGAAACCGTTCCAGGATGCCTTTGGTGTAGTCCAGCCGCTCCACCCCGATCCCGACCTGGTGGAAAGTGGACAGACCGTACTTTGCACGGATCTGCGTTCGACACTCTGGTACGGGAGGTTGTCCTAAGAACATCCGGCTGGGCCATTCGATCGAGATGGGGTAATGGTTCACGGCGGTCAGTTTCCCGCCGTACGAAATCGTGGAACTGTCCCAATCGATCCGTGTTTCGAGCGATCGGTCCACGGTTTTGATGAAGTTGCTGCAATGGAACCGCGTGTGAAATCCAAGAATGCTGCTGCCCAGCAGCCCTTCAAGAATGTGCTGGTGCCAAGGGCAAATGGCGTAGCTTTCTGGGTTCGGCCAGGGAATGTGCCAGAATGTGATAATCGTCGCGTGAGGCAGCCGATCCCGAACCATTTTCGGCACGAGTGCCAAGTGATAATCCTGGATCAGGACGACCGGATTGTCAGTCTTGGCCTCTTCGACGATGGTCATTGCGAACCGCTCGTTGATGGCCTTGTAGTGGTGCCAATCCGATGATCGAAACACGGGTCGGACATGGGCCAGATGGCAGAGGGGCCAAAGGCCTTCGTTCGCAAATCCGTAGTAGTAGCCTTCTTCCTCTTCGGACGTCATCCAGATGCGGCGGATCTCATAGGCGGGGTCCTCCGGAGGAACGCGGACATGATCCCGCGCATCAACCACCTCGCGGTCTGCGCTCCCGCTGCCGTGCGCGATCCAGACACCTGAGCAGGCACGCATAATCGGCTCAAGAGCTGTGACGACGCCACTTGCGGGCACCTGCACCTCGATCTGCTGCTCACGGCGATTATGGATATACGGTTCGCGATTCGACACGATCATCACTTCGTCCCCTGCCAGGTGATCATTCAGGATCATCTTGAGTGTGGCTGGCTTCCAGCTCATCTGGCGTTCATCGCGCATGCGTTTGTCCGATTGCAGTTCATGGATCATGGCGCGGAGGTCCTGGGCGACGGGCTGGAGTTCCGGCTTATGTTGCTGATCCCGGATCAATCCAATCAAACCTTCCCCTCGGAGCATGCCCCGCACACCTTGCACCCACCCTCGCCAACTCAAATGCGCGACCAAGACGGTCACGAGCGAAATGACGACACCGATACCGGCAAACAAATAGAACAGATACCACTTGGTAAGACTGCTGCGACGCTCGGCCCAACTCATGTCATGCAGCAGGATCAGTCGTCCTAACGGTCGGCCGCCGGTCTCCAATCCGACCGCCGCGACATGGACGGCGCCCTGCGCCAGCCGAACAACGGCCGTCGGACCGCTCTTGACCGACACGGCCTGCTCGCACGGAACCGACTCAGGGTACGTCTGGGTCTTATAGATGAGCTGGTTGTTCAGATCACAGAACCCAATGGCGAACAGTCGTTCGTCCTGAATGATCCGCTGAAAGTAGGCCAGCAGCTTGGGTCTGGATTGCGACGCGATCAACTCGGAGAGTGGACCCTCCATGGTGCGGGCGATAAGTTGCACGCGGATCTCGATGTCCCGAACGAACCATTTCAGGGTCAAGGTATCGACGAGGGGAATGACCGCATAAGCAAGGATCGCCAACACCAGACCCAAGGGCAATAGGAATCGAAGCGATAAGCGCAAAGCTCACCTCTCGGTTACGTCAGTCCAAAAACTCCTATGGTGAGACCATGTATCCATGCGGCCTCGTCGGCAATTGCCGGATATGTCGACGGTGATTGCAACGAACGGCGCCGTTGAATGGAAGCACGATCCTGCCGCGTTCTTACGGCAGCCCGTGTCTATTCAAGTCAAGGCGAAGCGAAACGGAACTAGAGCGCGGGAGGATGAAATCGCTCAGAATCCAGAACCAGAAGATGCGCGGAGCGTGGACACTCACTGACCGGAATGGATTCCGGAGTAAGCGTCATAGGTGACAACATCTGAGGGACGGCAAACCCTTCGAGGACCGATCCGGAAAATTCATCACCGCTGTCTCCAACCGAGAGCAGCGTCACGGGGACACCCAGCATCTGCATGATGACACAGAGGCAAAGGGCCAGGGCAATCACACACTGACTTTGTCGCCCGAGGCGAGCCCACTGCCAAGTTATCATGCCCAGATCCTACACCGTTCCGACTGCGAGGACAAGGAGCATCCCCTCGTCCTACTCAACGCCGCCGGAACCACTTGATCACTTCCATTACGATGAACGGCAGGAGGCCCATCGCGCCCATCAAGACCCAATCCTCGACCGGCAAGGGCGCGACCTTGAAGATCGGTGCCGCGACAGGGAGCGTCAGCACGGCCGCTTGAATGCCGAACGAGAGGATGACGGCAACGAGCAGAGGTCGATTCGTTCCGATACCCAGTTGAAGCAATGACCATCGGTCACTCCGGCAGTTGAACGCATGCACCAGCTGCACGATGACCAGCACGGTAAAAGCCACCGTTCGCGCTTGTTCGACATTCTGGTGGAGACCGTACAAACTGTAGGCAAACGCCCCCAAGGCGATGGCGCTCAGCATCAACCCCTCCGCGCCGATCGCCGCCAGTCTGCTGCGACTCAACAATCGCGCCTCCGGCTTCCGCGGACGGCGCTTCATCAGGTCCGGCGCCTTGGGATCGACTGCGAGCGCCAACGCCGGAATGCCGTCCGTAACGAGGTTCATCCAAAGAATCTGAATCGGCAGAAGCGGGAGCGGCAAGCCCAGCAGCGTGGCAAACAACATCACCAGCACCTCGCTCACGTTGCACGACAGCAGAAAATGGACGGTCTTCCGGATGTTATCGAACACGGCGCGGCCCTCCTCCACCGCTGCCGCAATCGAGGCGAAATTGTCGTCCGTCACCACCATGTCGGAGGCTTCTTTCGTCACATCGGTTCCGGCGATCCCCATCGCCACGCCGATGTCCGCCTCCTTGATCGCAGGGGCATCATTCACACCATCGCCCGTCATGGCGACGACGGCGCCCCGCGCCTTCCAGGCCTTGACGATACGCAACTTATGCTCCGCGGAGACCCTTGCATAAACCGCCACCTGCTCCACTGTTCGGTTCAATTCATCGTCGGACAGTCCATCGAGCTCCGTCCCGGAGAACGACTGCATCGGTTCCTTCACCCCCCGCAGCTCTTCGGCAATCGCTGCGGCCGTATCCTTGTGATCTCCCGTGATCATCACCGTCCGAATACCCGCCTCATGACAGGCCTGAACGGCGGCCTTCGCCTCAGGCCGCAGCGGGTCTTTCATGGCCGCAAGTCCGAGAAAGACCAGCCGTTCCTCCAACTCATGCGCCCGATAGGCATCGGGCTCCCGATCCAATCGCCGCCGGGCCATCGCCAGCACACGCAAGGCCTGATGCCCGAACAATGCATTCGCATCGAGAATGGCGGCGCGTATCGATTCTGTGAGCGGTTCATCCGTACCGTCCATGGCCAGCCGATGCGAACAATGCCGTAACAAGACATCCGGCGCTCCCTTGACGTAGCCAACCGGTCCATCGGATGTCCGCCGGACAACCGTCATCATCTTGCGCTCCGAATCGAACGGCACCTCTCCGAGGAATTGATGGGTGGTTTCCAGTTGTTCTATCCGCAGGCCGGTCTTCGCGGCCACAACGAGCAACGCACCCTCCGTTGGATCTCCGATCACTTGCCATGTGCCATCGGCTTGCTTCAACGTCGCGCCGTTGCACAAGACGCCCGCCGATAGCAGTTCCCGTAGAGCAGGAGCGAGTGCTGATGACTGAGGACTGAAGACTGAGTCGGGAAGAGATTCTTGGACACGGTTGACGAATGACGAATGACGATCTTCATCATCAGAATGCATTTCACGTATTTCCCCCACCGGCTCGTAGCCCTCGCCCGTCACGTCGAACACCGTATCTCCCACGAAGAGCTTGGTCACCGTCATTTGGTTTTTCGTCAAGGTACCGGTCTTGTCCGTACAGATGACCGTCGCCGATCCAAGAGTCTCGACAGCCGGCAACTTACGGATGAGCGCATGCCGCTTCGCCATACGGGTGACCCCCAGCGCCAGGGTGATCGTCACCACAGCCGGCAGTCCCTCCGGAACGGCCGCCACGGCCAGACTGACCGCGGTCAGGAACATCACCATCAACGGCTCGCCGCGCAGATAGCCCAGGATAAACACGACGCTCACGACGCCCAATGCCAGCCACAATAAGGTATAGCCGAATTGTTCGAGCCTGCGTTGAAGCGGAGTCTCCGTCCGCTCCGCCTCCGCCGCCTTCTGAATCATGGCGGCGATATGGCCGAGTTCCGTGTGAAGCCCGGTCGAGACGACCAGCGCACGGGCCTTGCCCGACACGGCCACGGTTCCCATGAAGACCATGTTGGTCCGGTCGGCCAGCGGCACCTCCGCTCGGTCGATCACCTCGGCGCCCTTCTGAACCGGTGTCGACTCACCGGTCAGTGAAGCTTCCTGGGTCTGGAAATTCGTAACGTACGTAAGGCGGGCATCGGCGGGGACACGGTCTCCCGCTTCCAGGAGGATGAGATCGCCCGGCACCAATTCACGCGCGGGAATGGACCGGAGGACGCCGTCACGGAACACCCGAGCCATTGAGACGGACATCTTCCGCAGCGCTGCCAAGGACCGCTCCGCCCGGAACTCTTGTACGAACCCAAGCAACCCGTTGAGGAACACGATGGCGAGGATCGCTGCTGCGTCGAGCCAATCTTCCAGCAAGCCGGAGACGACCGCGGCCCCGATCAGCACCCACACAATGACGCTGGTGAATTGCGAGAGGAAGAGCTTCAGCAGAGAGGGCGGCGGCGCTTCGGGCAACTCGTTGAACCCGTCGCCCGCTTGCCGTCGACCCACCTCGTCGACGCCGAGGCCGTGCTCAAGATCGGTGGAGAAAGCCGGGGCCAGGGCCTCCGCCGACTCCGTATGCCATGGGGTGCTGTGCGATGTTTCAATCAATGGGAGACTTCACCTTGTCATCCGGAGGATAGACCGTTACTCCGGCCTATTCATAGCACGGGATATACCTCGGAAAGGTCTGAATTGAGGAGGAGTCTGCAGCAACATCGTGGCATTTTGCCACGGTACCGGAGGGTCACAGTAGTCAAATGCGACAGATCACGCGGCTTCGTTGCCCAAGAGCGGATACTCTGAATGTTTAGTGCGACAGTCCTGTGTCGACGGATGCGTTACCGTGTATATCGGTTCGCTCTTTCCACCATCGCCACATGACATAAACGGGCGGGATGACGAAGAGCGTCAGGATCATGGCGGAGAACACCCCACCAACTTGTGGTGCAGCGATCCGTTTCATCACGTCGGCGCCGGTACCCGTCGCCCACATCACGGGGAACAGCCCGATCACGTCCACGACACCGATCATCGCCATCGGCCGGATGCGCTCGACCGCCCCCAGTTGGACGGTCTCGATGAGGTCTTGAAGGGTTCGCAGCCCCCCGGCCTCTTTTCGCCGCTTGCACGCCTCGTCGAGATACGCCAGCATCACGGCGCTGGTTTCCGCCGCCGTCCCCACCACGGTAATGAGTCCCACCCACACGGCAATGCTCATGTTGTAGCCGAGCGCGGACAAGTACCAGATCGCGCCGACCAGCGAGAGCGGCACGCCGACCATCACCATGCAGGTTTTGGCAACCGATCTGAACGCAAAATAGAAGACGACGAAAATGATGATGAGCGTCAGCGGGACAACCAGTTTGAGCCGTTCTTTCACCCGCTCCATGAACTCGTATTGGCCGGACCAGACGATCGTGTAGCCCGTCGGTAGTTCGACTTCTTCCGCCACGACCCTTTTGAGATCTTCCACGTATCCCCCGACATCGCGTCCCGTCATATCCAGGAAGACATAGCCTGCGAGCATGCCGTTTTCGTCCCGGATCATGGGCGGGCCGTTGACGAAGCGGAGCGTCGCGAGTTGCGCGAGCGGCACCTGGGCACCGGTCGGCGTGTCGACCAGGACCCGCTGCAGTTTCTGCTGATCGTCCCGCAATTCCCGGAGATAGCGGACGTTGATCGGATACCGCTCACGGCCTTCAACGGTGGTGGCGATATTTTCTCCGCCGATAGCTGTTTCGATGATCTTGCCGACATCCATCAGCTTCAGCCCATAACGCGCGATTTCATCGCGGTTGATTTCGAAGTCGAGGAAATAGCCGCCGGACACCCGCTCCGCATAGACACTGCGTGTCCCCGGCACCTCCTTAAGCACCCTTTCCAGATGTTCGCCGATCTGTTCGATCTGCTTGATGTCCGAACCGAAGACCTTGATGCCTACCGGTGTTCGGATTCCGGTGGTCAACATGTCGATCCGCGCCTTGATCGGCATCGTCCACGCATTGATTACACCGGGAAATTGCAGGGCTCGGTCCATTTCATCCACCAGGCCTTCATAACTGAGGCCCGGCCGCCATTGGTCTTTCGGTTTCAGCTCGACCACCACTTCCATCATGCTGAAAGGGGCCGGATCGGTAGAAGTTTCAGCCCGGCCAGCTTTGCCGAAGACATGGTCCACTTCGGGAAACGACCGGATTCTCTGATCCATGATCTGCAGCAGACGTCCCGCCTCCGTGATGGAAAGACCCGGCAAGGTCGTCGGCATATAGAGCATCGTGCCTTCGTACAACGGCGGCATGAACTCGGATCCCATCTGCCGGTAGAGCGGCACAATGCTACCCATCAACAGGATGGCGCCAATCACGACCGCTTTCCGATAACACAGGGCCGTCCGGAGCGTGGGCGCATAGATCCGTTGGAGCGAGCGGCTCACCGGATGCTTCTGTTCCGGAAAGATCCTCCCGCGAATGAAGGTTGGCAGGCAGGCCGGGACCAACGTGATGGCCAACACGGCACACATGGCGATGGCCAGATTGTTTGTCCAGGCCAGCGGCTTGAACATCCTGCCTTCCTGGGCTTCAAGGACAAAAATCGGGATAAACGAAATGGCGATGACGAGGACGGAGGCAAAAATCGGTGGCCCGACTTCTTTGGCGGAATCGATCAAGATTCGGAGCCGCTCGCCCTTGCGCCCGTCTCTCTCCCACTCCTCTAAACGTTTATGCGCGTTGTCCACGATCACGATGGCCGCATCCACCATGTCGCCGATAGCCACAATGATGCCGCCGAGCGACATGATGTTGATGCCGATCTCCATCAGGTACATGGGAATGAACGCAATCAGCACGGCGAAGGGCAAGGTGAGGATCGGCACGATCGCGGACCGGACGTGGAGCAAGAACGCGATGATGAGTACGCCCGTGACGATCAGCTCTTCCAGGAGACTTTCGTTCGCCGTGGCGATGGATTCATGAATCAGGTCGCTCCGATCATAGACTGGGAGGACTTTCACGCCCTTCGGCATGGACGGTTCGAGCTCTTTAAGCTTCGCTTTCACGCGCTCGATCACAGTGAGGGCGTTCTCTCCGAACCGCATAATCACGATCCCGCCCACGACCTCGCCCTGGCCGTTGAGCTCGACCAATCCTCGCCGCATGTCGGGACCGAGCCGCACCGTCGCCACGTCGCGCAGCAGAATCGGCGTGCCGTTCTCGTTGACACCGACGGCGATCTTTTCGATATCGTCGGTCTTCTTAATGTAGCCGCGCCCACGGACGACATATTCGATCCCGGAAAACTCCACGACGCGCCCGCCGACATCGTTATTACTCTCGCGAATCGTTTCGATGATGGAAGGGAGGGAGAGGCGATAGGCCGACACCTTCGTCGGGTCTAAGTTGATTTGGTACTGCCGGACGAAGCCGCCGATGCTCGCTACTTCCGCCACCCCCTCCACGGCTCGCAGCCAATACTGCAGATACCAATCTTGGAAGCTGCGCAGGGCAGCCAGATCATGCTGTCCGGTCTCATCGACCAGGGCATACTGAAAGACCCAGCCGACGCCGGTTGCGTCGGGTCCCAGCTGCGGCGTGACACCTTCCGGCATGCGGCCGGAGAGTTGATTCAACCGCTCCAAGACACGGGAACGGGCCCAATAGATGTCCGTGTTGTCCTTGAAGAGAATGTAGACATAGGAGTAGCCGAAGTCCGAAAAACCGCGAACCACGGTGACCTTCGGCGCGGAGAGCAGCGCCGTGACGATCGGATAGGTAATTTGATCTTCGACCAGGTCCGGCGAGCGGCCGGGCCACGTCGTGTAGACGATGACTTGCGTGTCGGAGATATCCGGTAAGGCATCGATGGGCGTCCGCCACATTGCCCACAACCCGACCGCTGAGAATACCAGGACCAGCAGAAAAACGATGAAGCGGTTTCTCGCGCTGAATTCGATGATCGATTCAACCATGGCCAGGTTTTCCGTTTGTTTGGTTGGTCTGGTTCGTTTCGTTTGTTTGGTCTGAGCCAGACAAACGAGATAGACGAGCTCACCAGACAAACATTCCGTCTACTTCATCCCCGGCATCCCGCCCATGCTATCGATCACGGACTTGAGCCGGCTTTCACTGTCGATCAGGAAATTCGCCGACGTCACAATATGCTCGCCCTCTTTCAGCCCTGCCAGCACTTCCGACCACTCGCCTGTCTTCACGCCCGTTTTGATCAGGCGCGGTTCGAGCTTGCCGCCGCCCAGATGAAGAAACACGACTTGCTTCTGGCCCGATTCGATGATGGCTTCCTGCGGGATGGCCAAGCGCGTTCCCAGATTCGCCCGCAACTCCACATTGGCGTACATGTCCGGCTTCAGCTTCTCGTCGGCGTTGTCGAGTTCGAACCGCACCTTGGCGGTGCGGGTTTTCGGGTCCAAGGTGGGATAGACGAAGTTCAGGCGGCCGGTCAGGACCCTGCCGGGATCGTAGGAGAGTGTGACCGCAGCTTGCTGTCCGACCTTCACGAACGACAGCTCAAATTCGTAAATGTCGGCGAGGATCCAGACGCGCGAGAGGTCTGCAATGGTATAGAGCTCTTCTCCGGGCTCGACGTGCGCGCCTTGCACAATGTTTTTGCCGATGACTGTTCCGCTGATCGGCGAATGGAGCGGCAACGTTTTGGTCACCTGCTTTGTCCGCTCCAACGCGCGGATATGCGCTTCGCCGATGTCCCACAGGTGGAGGCGATGACGGGTCGCTTCCAGCAAGTCCTTGGACCCTCGTGCCACTTCGGGGAGATCACTGTCTCCAAGCTGCATTCGGCCCTGGAGCGCCAACAGATATTCTTCCTGGGTGGCGACGAGGTCCGGGCTGTAAATGGTAAAGAGCTGTTGCCCTTTCTTCACATGATCTCCGGTGGCGCTCACAAAAAGCTGTTCGATCCAACCATGGAACTTGATGGTAACTTTGGCGAGCTTGCGCTCATCCACGGCGACGCGCCCGACCGTTCTGATGATTTTCTCCAGGGGGCGGCGCTTCACCTGCTCGTACTTCACCCCGATCGTTTGGAGTCGTTCGGGTGGAATCGTCACAATACCGCTGCGGACAGGCTCCGGCGAAGCCGGTGCCTGTTCCCGTCCTGACGCCTTACCCTTTTCTGCCATCCCCGGCATCTCCATCCCGTCCATCTCGCCTTGTCCGGATACCGCCGGCGGGACGAGCGCCGGGCTCGACAACAGCCAGATGACACCGCCTGCCATGAACAGGAAGGCGATGCCCGTTCCGATGAGACTGCGGCGGCTCATGATCCCTGCTTCCTTTCCTGCAACAGGCTGTCCAAGGGCCCGCCGGTCACAGCTTCGAGCCGGGCGAGGGCTTTTTCGTGACTCACGATTTCGCCATGGAGTTCGAGCTGGCTGTCTTGCAGCGTCAACAGACTGTTGAGAAGCGTCAGAAAATCCACTTTGCCCACCGTATAGCCGGCCTGCGCCGCCTGCAAACCGAGCGTGGCCTGTGGAATGATCGCATCGCGCAGAACGGTGATCAGCCGCTCGGCCCGCTGGGCCTGCACGAAGGCGTCTTTCACCTGAAACAGCAGGTCCTGCCTGGTCGCCGTGAAGTCTTCACGGGCACTTTCGAGACCGGCCAGCGCTTCCCGCACACCTTCCTTCTGCTTCGTTTCATAAAACAGCGGGATCTTGATCCCCACCATCACTTGATACCCGTTGTCATTGATCTTGTCGTTTCGAATGCCGAGGGCCGTCACATCGAAGTCGGGATAGTACTGCCGCTGGGCGAGAGATACCGCCTGTTCGGACCGGCGGACGCTTTTCGTCGTTGCGAGCAACACGGGAGAGAAGTCGTCCGCGCGGCGGGTCAGTTCCGGCAACGGAATCGTCAAGATAGTGGCATGCACGTCTTCCGGTGTGCCCAGCGGCCCATCCGGCGGACGATTCACGAGACGATTGATCGCTGCGTGGAGACTCTCTTTTTGTTGATCGAGCACGGCCAGCCGATCAAGCACGCGTGAACTTTCGACTTGGGCGCGGAACACGTCCTGCTGCGCAGCCTGGCCGACGCTGTACCGCGCTTTGGCCGTCTTCTCGAACTGGATCAAAAGCGCTTTGTTCTTTTCTACGATCTCGATGCTCTTGTGCACGAAATGAAGGTCGAAGTAATTCTGTTTCAGCGCGGCAATCAGTCTCAGACGGGTGGCAAGATACTCTTGCTCCAACCGATCCGCCTCTCGCTGTGCGACTTCCCCTTTGAGCTTGAGCTTGCCCGGAAACGGGATGTCCTGCCCGAATCCATACATGGCCCCTTCCACCACCGGCGGTACCATGGGCATACGTTGGTATCCCAGCTGAAGCCGGGGATCAGGCAGCGTCTGCACTTGCGGGACGACGGCTTTGGCTCCCTCCCAGCGATGGCGGGCTGCTTTGATCTCCGGGCTGGCCTCTTCCAATTCTTGGATGAGGCCGGAAAGGTCGAGGCGCGGTTCAATCATTCCGCGCTCGTCCGCCCCGTGAACAAGCCCGTGTGGCAGCAGCACGGCTAACAGAAGAAGAAAAGAGACGGCCCTTACTCGATGGGGAACGACAGTTGGTTTCACGGCAGCACCTCCGATGGCAAAAGAAAGGCCGCCTACTCAGCCTTTGCAGGCGAGCAGGGAACGATCAGATCGGAGATATGGAATCAGATTCGGAGGACCGAGGAGGATTCTATGGAGATGGGAACAATGGAATGGGCGTTGCTCCGGAACCATCGCATCCCGGCCTGGGGAACAGTCGGAATGACAACCTGACCTTGCTGGATCGCCGCATGATCAACACTGAGGACTACGCTTTGCTTTATGTGCCGTTCCGGAGTCGAGGTGAGTGACGGCGGACACATGATCGCCCCGTCCATCGAACAGGCCATCCTGTCCTCTAAGACGGCAGCTTCATGCCGCTCAGAAAGATCTGGTACGGCACACATCGTTCCGATCACCTGACAGAAGGTGAACAGGAGGGCTAATGCCATGTATCGTATACGAACCTGTGACATCATGAGATTGAGGACAGTCATCGCAAACGGGCGTTTCCGTTTCCCGCCGGGATCATCTCTACACCCCAAAGACCGGGCATTTCAAGTAGCTGCTGCCTCACCTGAGATTGCTAAGCATACGCAATGCCACAAAGACACGTACCGGCGCCGTTCGATACTCCGTGCGATTTCAACCTATTCCGCCAACAATCCTGCCACGACTTGAACCGATCAATTCGCCCTGTTGGGGCATTTCGGGTATCCTGCCACCTGACAGCCGTAGCAAAGTGCGCCTCGGTTTGACAGTCAGAACACAGGAAGTATTCAGGCGATTTAAGAATGTGCATGGGAGGAACTCAGCAGATCGCGGAAGTTGTTCTCCTGATAACAGATCGAGAATCCGGTGCGTGCCCACCAATGACACGAAGCCCAGCCCTTTCCCTCCTCCGTTCCCGCGTTGAACATTCGAGGGTCGCCCCTGGTAGAATCGATCCGGCTAACACAATAGTTCAACGAATGAGCGAATGAGGAGGGCCTGGTTGCAAACGCGTCACCCGGACCCTTTCGTTTCCGTAGTACGGTCGATCCGATGGACCAGAACGCGGATCACGTCTTCTATCTCAGTCCGGTGATTCAGATAATATCCGGCTCGTGACTGAGGCTGGCGACCGATGCGCACCCCCATTATCAGCCCTTCGCGCAGTCCGAAGACATCTTCGTCCGTCTCATCGTCGCCGACGAAGAACGGGCCCTCCTGCTTCAGATGAAACATGAGGGCAAGGGCGGCTTCCCCTTTTGTGGTGCTCCCCGGAGGCAGGACGTTCACCGACGCTTTTCCAACGATCAACCGCGGGACTGGCGCCAATTGATTGCGGAGAAGCCCCAGCGCGTGCTCGACCGTGGTCGGCTCGTCGCCCCCCCGATAGTGGAAAGTGAGGGTGTAGCGCTTGTTCTCGACTTCCATGCCGGCATGGTTGAGCGGCCCGGCAACGTCTCCGTCCAATTGCTTCATCCATCCCAGACAGATGCGTTCCGCGGCGTTCAGGATCGCGTCTGGAGTCAGCGGACTCTCCAACCCGTGGTTCCCGATCAGATAGGGGACCGCCCCATTCACCCTCGGCGTCAAGTCACTGAGTGAGCGCCCCGATACGACGGCACAGGGCACACGCGCCGCAAGCTCATGCAGCCAGCCGTAGATAGCCGGCGACAGTGTGACGTTCCTTCTGTCGGACGAGATACCCGCCAGGGTTCCGTCGAAATCGAAGGCATACAGTACAGACCGGCCTGCGACCGCCCTCAACGCGTCACGCCCCTCGGCTGACAGGAGCGCAATCATAGATGCTCCCCTGTGGCGGCTCGCACATCCCGTCCTCCCATCTGGCGCAGGACGCGGGCGCGTTGTCGCATGCGGGCGGCATCCATCAGCATCCGGCCGGCCCATCGATAGACGTTGAACTCCTGCACGATACCGCGCAGGCTCCGCATCCGGGCCCGCTGCTCCGTCCCAGGCATGGTGAGCGCCAGCTGCAGGGCCGCCGCGCACTGATCGATGTTATAGGGGTTCACCACGATCGCCTCCGCCAGTTCGGCGGCCGCACCGGTGAACTGGCTGAGGATCAGCACTCCCTGTTCGTCATCCCGCGCCGCGACGAATTCTTTGGCCACGAGATTCATCCCGTCGTGCAGGCTGCTCACGACACACAAATCGGCCGCGCGATAGTATGTCGCAATCTCATGCGGATCGTGATATTTCACCGCCAAATGGATGGGCTGATAGCCATCCCGCCCGAACCGCCGGTTGATGCGGTCAGCCAAGGCCGTCACTTGTCGCGCGAGATGCTGATATTCGTCGATCTTGGAACGGCTGGGCGCCGCCAGTTGCAGAAACGAAAACGTCCCGATCCATTCGGGTTGCAGTTCCAGTAACCGTTCAACGGCAAGAAACCGTTCCAGGATGCCCTTGGTGTAGTCCAGCCGCTCCACACCGACCCCGATCCGATGGGTCTGGGGCAGGCCATTCATCGCACAGATGCGTGTTCGACATTCCGAGACGGACGGCTGTCCCGCCAGCGTCCGACTCGGCCATTCAATCGAAATCGGGTAATGGTTCACCGCTGTCAACTTTCCACCGTAGGAAATCGTCGAGCTGTCCCAATCGATTCGCGTTTCGAGAGAGCGGTCTACGGTTTTGATGAAGTTGCTGCAATGGAACCGCGTATGAAATCCGAGGATGCTGCTGCCCAACAAACCCTCAAGGATTTCCCGGTGCCAGGGACAAATGGCATAGAGCTCCGGGTTGGGCCAGGGAATATGCCAGAACGTGATAATCGTGGCATGTTGAAGATGGTCTCGAACGAGCCTCGGCACAAGGGCCAAGTGGTAATCCTGTATGAGGACAACCGGGTTGTCGGTTTCGGCCTCTTCGATGATCGCGGTGGCGAACCGTTGATTGATCTCTTTATAGAACTGCCAATCGGAGGAGCGGAAAATTGGACGGACATGGGCCAGGTGGCAGAGAGGCCACAAGCCTTCGTTGGCGAACCCATAGTAATAGCCGTCTTCTTCCTCGGGGGTCATCCAGATACGTCGAATCTCGTAGGCTGGATCGTCGGGAGGAACACGGACATGGTTGCGCTCGTCGACCACCTCGCGGTCCGCGCTGCCGCTGCCGTGCGCGATCCAGACTCCGGAGCAGGCACGCATGATCGGTTCGAGAGCCGTGACGACGCCGCTGGCCGGCACCTGCACCTCAATCTGCTGCTCGCGCCGATTATGAATATAGGGCTCGCGATTCGACACGATCAACACTTCATCGCCGGCCAGGTGGTCGTGCAGGATGGTCTTGAGTGTCGCGGGCTTCCAGCTCATCTGACGTTCATCGCGCATGCGTTTGTCCGATTGCAGCTCATGGATCATCGCGCGCAAGTCCTGGGCAACAGGCTGAAGCTCCGGCTTCTGTTGTTGATCCCGGATCAAGCCGATCAGGCCTTCGCCACGGAGCATGCCTCGCACACCCGCCACCCACCCACGCCAGCTCAAATGCGCGACCAAGACGGTCACGAGCGAGATGACGACACCGATACCCGCAAACAGATAGAACAGATACCACTTGGTGAGACTGCTGCGGCGCTCGGCCCAGCTCATGTCATGCAGCAGGATCAGCCGTCCCAACGGTCGGCCACCGGTCTCCAATCCGACCGCCGCAACATGGACGGCTCCCTGCGCCAGCCGAACGACGGCGGTCGGTCCGCTCTTGACTTCAACGGCCTGTTCGCACGAAACCGAATCGGGGTAGGTCGCCGTCTTATAGATGAGCTGGTTATTCCGATCGCAAAGCCCGATCGCAAAGAGCCGCTCGTCTTGGATGATGCGTTGCAAGTAGGCCTGCAGTTTCGCCTTGGACTGCGACGCGATCAATTCGGAGAGTGGGCCCTCCATGGTGCCGGCAATGAGTTGTACGCGAATCTCGATGTCCCGCACGAACCATTTCAGCGTCAGAGTATCGACGAGCGGGATGACGGCATAGGCCAGGCCGGCGAGCGCCAGGGCCAACGGCAAGAGGAATCGAAGTGATAATCGCATGCGTCACCTCTCGTTTACTTCAGCCGACAAATCGCCTAAGGTAAGAATTATGTTCCCCTACGGACTCATCGGCAATTGCCACCTGTCGGCGCTGGTCAGCATGAACGGCTCCGTCGAATGGATGTGCGCGCCGAGGCCCGATAGCCCGCCCGTGTTCGGCCGATTGCTTGATCCTGAGGGCGGACATTTCACTATCACCAGTGCGGCCCCTGCTGCCGAACGCACCATCCAGCAACGCTATCTGCCCAACACGAATGTTCTGCTGACGACTGTCAGCTTGTCAAACGGGGACGCCTTCCAGATCACCGATTTCTGTCCTCGGTTTGAACAATACGGACGGATCTACCGGCCGGCGGCGCTGTTCAGACTGGTCGAGCCGTTGCAGGGCACTCCCGCGATCCGCGTCAGCTGCCGTCCGGTATCCGGCTGGGACAAGATGCCGGTTCAGCCCGTGCGGGGCAGTAACCATCTCCGATACGAGATTCGCGGCGAGCCGCTCCGCCTGCTGACCAACATGCCGCTGACCTATCTCTGCGAAGAAACAGCGGTTGCGTTGACCCAGAAATTCTATTTCGGCCTGACCTGGGGCCTCGGCATCGAGGACGACCTGGTCAAAGTCAGCCACGACTTTCTTGAACAGACCACGAGGCACTGGCGCACCTGGGTCAAGAACTGTTCGGTGCCGCTGTTGCACCAGCACGAGGTCATCCGGTCCGCCCTTGCCTTGAAACTCCACTGCTTCGAAGACACCGGTGCCATTTTGGCGGCCCTGACGACAAGCCTCCCGGAACAGCCGGGTGCCGCTCGCAACTGGGATTACCGCTATTGTTGGTTGCGTGACGCCTATTTTTCGCTGACGGCGTTTCATAACCTGGGCCACTTCGAAGAAATGGAAGCCTTTCTGAAGTTTCTCTTGAACATCGCGCACACCCACGAACATTCCCGGGACCGCCTGCGTCCGGTCTACACGCTGAGCCAGGGTATGCCCCTCCCGGAAACGGAGCATGCGAATTGGGCCGGCTATCAGGGCAGCGTCCCGGTCCGCAGCCACAATCAGGCGGCGGAGCAGGTCCAGAATGACGCCTATGGCGAAATGATTCTGACCTTCACCCCGATCTACCTCGACGAACGATTTATCGACCTGCGCGCCCGTGATCTCGACGGACTCCTGGCCCATTTGGCGAAACTCTGCGTTCGCAGCATCGGCCAGCCCGACGCGGGCCTCTGGGAAATCCGGAACGGTTGGCGCGAACATGCGTTTACCAACCTGCTCTGTTGGGCCGGTTTGGAGCGGCTGGAACGCATCAAACAGGCTGGATATCTGACAACGCTCTCGCTGGATCTGACCAGCGCCAGGATCCACGCCGCCGAGGCCTTGCTCCGTTCCGTGCATGACGGCGCGGTCAGGAACGGTCCCTCCGACATCAGCTACGACGCCGCGCTGGCCCAGCTGCCCATTCTGGGCTATCCGAACCGGCAACTCTGCGAAACCACAGTGGGGCAGATCGCCCATGCGCTCGCGCTGCCGCGAACCGGCGAAGAGACGGGATTCTTCTACCGTTATGTGCGGGAAGACGACTTTGGAAAACCGGAAGCGGCGTTCGTCATCTGCTCCTTCTGGATCGCCCAGGCGCTGGCCCGATTGGGTCGCATGTCGGAGGCCAGATCTATTCTCGACCGGGTACAGTCCGCAGCCAATCATGTGGGGTTGCTCTCCGAACATTTCATCCCGTCCACGAACACCCAGTGCGGCAATTTCCCCCAAGCGTACTCCCATGTCGGTCTGATCAATGCAGCCTTTGCAGTCAGTCCTCCCTGGAACGACGTCCTCTGATCGTTCGCGACCGGCTCCTCGATCGGAATCGTCGGCACAGCTCTTCGGTTCAGTCCAATTTAGACCGGTGAGGTGCATGGATCATTCCTCAGAGGAACACCTCCGCCTGCACGTAGTTCTGTTAATAAAACGAGGCCCGTCGTCCGAGACATCGGAGATCCGGATTTATGCGCTTACAGCGGACGGAGTGGTATTTACTGTCGCGGTCGATACGCCACAGGGCGAACACCCTGGTACCGTACCTATAGATGAGAGAACCCTAATGGTAAACACCTGCGCGTGTAGGAGCAAGCCCGCATCAGGAAGAATGACTGCTGTAGGCATATGCAGACATTCATACGGAAGTGCGCTAGCAGATGCGTGGGAGTTGCTCGCCGGATAAGAGATCCAGAATCCGGTGCGTGCCCAGAACTGTCCGCAGGACGACCGGCGGAGCATGGCGATCCGTGACGGTGCCGATCCGAGCCGCCTGACCGGACACCGCATGGCGGCGCATCACGGCCAGCGCCGTTTCGGCTTGTGATTCAGGCACCATGGCAATGAATCGTCCTTCATTCGCCACATAGAGTGGGTCGAGGCCTAAGAGCTCGCACGCGCCGCGCACCGGCTCGCTCACCGGGATGACCGCCTCGTCCACCATCATGCCGACCTTCGCCGCCACGGCCAGTTCATTCAGTGCGCTCGCAAGCCCGCCCCTAGTCAGATCCCGCAGGCAATGAATCTCGATCCTGCTCTCGATGAGCTCGCCGACCACCTGATGCAACGGGGCTGAATCGCTTGTGACATCGCCGGCGAACGTCAGCCCTTCGCGCACGCTCAACACGGCCACGCCATGGGAACCAAGATCGCCGCTGACCAGGATCGCATCACCCGGCTGAATCGATGTCGGCACGATGCGGATGCCGGAAGGAACCAGCCCGACCCCCGCGGTGTTGATGAAGATCCCGTCGCCCTTCCCTCGATCGACGACTTTCGTGTCCCCCGTGACGATCGAGACCCCGGCTGCCTGCGCTGCCTTGGCCATCGAATTCACGACTTGCTGGAGGACATCCAGACTCAGCCCTTCTTCCAGAATGAATCCCGCACTGAGGTACAGCGGCTTCGCGCCGCACATCGCGAGATCGTTGATCGTGCCATGGACCGCGAGACTGCCAATGTCGCCGCCCGGAAACAACAGGGGATGCACCACATAGGAATCGGTGGTGAAGGCCAGGGTGCCTTTCTCCACCGGCCAGGTGGCACCGTCATGCAGAGGTGCCAGCATGGGATTGTGAAAGGCGCGCACGAAGACCTCTTGAATCAGATCTCGCATGAGCCGCCCGCCACCGCCATGCGCAAGCTGTACGGTTTTTTTGTCCGTGATCGGCAAGGGACAAGCCGGCTCAAAGGATTTGTTGTCGGTCATTGTCGGTCTCTCGTTCTTCCGATCCTGAGTTCCAAGTTTCAAGTTCAAAGTTTCAAGTTGCGCAGAAACCAAAAACCTCAAACTTGAACCTTGATCCTTGAAACCGTTGACCGATACGTTTCACGCTTCACGCTTCACGTTCCCTCGGTATCGATAATACGCGGAACAGGCTCCTTCGCTCGAAACCATCGGCGCGCCCAACGGCCGCTCCGGGGTACATTTGGATCCGAAGGCCGGACAGTCCATCGGTTTGAGCAAACCCTGAAGCACCAATCCACTCTGGCACTCGGGATCTTCCTGCGCGGCCGGACCGAACGAGGCAAGCACGTCGCGGAAGCGCACCGCCGCATCGAAGTCCGCATAGGCGGAGCGGATCTGAAGCCCGCTGCGCGGGATTTCACCGATGCCCCGCCAGGCACGCATCGCCGGTTCGAAGACGTCGTCCACGATGGCTTGCGCCTGCCGATTTCCTTCCCGGCTGACCGATCGCACGTACTGGTTTTCGACTTCAGCCCGCCCCGCCTCCAACTGGCCGGCCAGCATGGCGATACCCTCAAGCACATCCACCGGCTCGAATCCCGTCACCACAATCGGAACTCGATGCCTCGCCGCGAGGGCATCGTATTCCTCATACCCCATCACGGTGCAGACATGGCCCGCAGCCAGAAAGCCCTGAATCCGATTCTGGGGTGACGACAGGATTGCCTCCATTGCCGGCGGCACCAGCACATGGGCCACCAGGAGACTGAAGTTCGTGAGCTTCAAGGCCTTTGCCTGGACCACGGCCATCGCCCAGGGCGGTGCGGTGGTCTCGAATCCCACCGCAAAACAGACTATTTCACGGTCAGGGTTCGCGCGGGCCAGCTCGAGCGCATCCAACGGCGAATAGACGATCCGGACATCCGCGCCTTCCGCCTTGGCGCCGAAGAGGTCGCCCTGCGATCCCGGCACGCGCAGCATATCGCCGAACGAGCAGAGGATCACCCCCGGTTGCCGCGCGAGCCGGACCGCGTCATCGATCAACCCGATCGGCGTCACGCACACCGGACAACCGGGCCCATGGACGAGGGTGAGATCTTTGGGCAACAGGCTATCCAGCCCAAACCGCACGATTGAATGCGTCTGTCCGCCGCAGACCTCCATGATCGTCCAAGGCCGGCGCACAATCTGCTTGATTCGCTCCGCCAGCGCCGCCGCCACCGCACGATCGCGAAATTCATCCACGTACTTCATGACTG
>JAYWIP010000239.1:0-2043 GCA_039794465.1 Nitrospira sp. | reverse complement strand
GTGGCGAAGACTTCCTTCTCGTCTTCCGTCACGCGCAGCCTGGCCAACAGCGCGACCTTCTCGACATCCTGTTTCGTAATCTCCATCCTCTCTGCCCGTTCCCTCTTTCTCCCTTCCCCCACTCATGAGGTGCGAAGGCAGGGTCCCCTACTGCGCGCATTCAACGAGGGTTTTCTGAAACCGCGCGTTGAGCGAGCATCGGGACCCGCCTTTGCGCCTCATGTTCCGTCACTCCACCGTCACGCTCTTGGCGAGATTCCTCGGCTGATCCACATCCGCTCCCCGCAAAACCGCAATGTGATACGCCAGCAGCTGCAGCGGAATCGTGAAAAGAATCGGCGAGATCAACGGATGGGTGGCAGGAACCGTGAACACCGCGTCGGCGACCTTCCCCAGCTCCCGTTCTCCCTCGGCCACAAAGGCGATGACCGGTGCGCGACGCGCCTTGACTTCCATCAGGTTACTGACTGTCTTTTCATAGAGACGATCGCGCGGCGCCAGCACCACCACCGGCATGTCCTTGTCGATCAACGCAATCGGACCATGTTTCATTTCTCCTGCCGCATACCCTTCTGCATGAATATAGGAAATCTCCTTGAGCTTGAGCGAACCTTCCAATGCGATCGGGTAATTGATGCCGCGCCCCAGGAACAAGAAGTTCCGCTTCTTGTAATACCGCTTGGCGATGGCCACGATCTCGGCTTCACGGCCCAGTATGCGTTCGACAAGCGCCGGAACCCGGACCAGCCGGTCGAGCCAGGCCTTGCCGTCCACGTCCTTCATCACACCACGGACCCTCGCCACATGCAACGCCAGGAGATACAGGGCGGTCAGCTGGGCGGTAAACGCTTTCGTCGACGCCACGCCGATTTCCGGCCCACAGTGGGTATACAACACGCCGTCCGATTCACGGGCCAAGGTGCTGCCGACGACGTTCACGATCGAGATGGCGCGCGCGCCTTTCTCCTTGGCCTCCCGCGCTGCTGCAAGCGTATCGGCCGTCTCTCCCGACTGCGAAATAGCCACGAACAAATCGTGCTTGCCGACAAGCGGGTTGCGATACCGAAACTCGCTGGCGATATCGACTTGCACAGGGATACGCGCCATCTCCTCCAGCAAATATTTCCCCACCAGGGCTGCATGCCAAGACGTTCCGCAGGCTACGATCCAGATCCGTTCCGCACCGGCGAAATCTTGGGGCGACAAGCCGATATCCGGCAAATCCGCTTCACCCGCTTCATAGGAATACCGGCCGCGCATCGTATCGAGAATGGTCTGCGGCTGTTCGTGAATCTCTTTCATCATAAAATGCGGATGTCCGCTTTTCTCGGCCGCCGACGCGTCCCAGGTAATCTTTGACGGCTTTCTCGACACGGCATGCCCCTCGGCATCCATCAACCGCACATGCTCTTGGGTGATGACGGCCATGTCTCCTTCCTCAAGATAGGTGACATCCCGTGTATGAGCCAGCATGGCCATGACATCCGACGCAACATACGATGCATGCTTCGTCTTGCCCACCACCAAGGGACATCCGGAACGAGCCGCGATCAGTGTCCCGGGCTCCCGCTCGGAAATGACAGCCAGCGCATAGCTACCCCGGACCTCTTTTGTCGCCGACCGGACCGCCTCCGCCAATCCCTGCCCCTTATTGAGATATTTGTCGATCAGGTGCGCGACCACTTCCGTATCAGTTTCGGATTGAAACAGATACCCCTCTTTTTCCAACTGTTGCTTCAGCGGTTGATAATTTTCGATGATCCCGTTGTGGACCAGGACGCAGCCTTTTGAGCGGTGCGGATGGGCATTTTGCTCGGATGGTTTCCCATGAGTAGCCCAGCGGGTGTGGCCGATGCCGACCGTGCCTTTGAGCTCTTTCTCTTTGAGCGATTGTTGCAGATTCACCAACTTACCGACGCTCCGCCGGATGGCAATCTTCTCTCCCTGCAGCACGGCTACACCGGATGAGTCGTAGCCGCGATACTCCAGTTTGGCCAGGCCACCGATTAAGATCGGGACTGCGTCCTGAGTGCCCACGTATCC
>JAYWIP010000238.1:0-4117 GCA_039794465.1 Nitrospira sp. | reverse complement strand
TCCGGACCGCGCTTCTTTCCCCCTTCCCCCCGGAGCTTGTGGCAGTTGTAGCACTCCTGTAGTTGCCACTGCTCTTCGCCCACTTTCATGATATCGCCTTCTCCGCCAGCGGACCCAGCAGCAGGCTTTTTCCCAGGCGGAGGTGCTGAGGCCACGGGCGCTCCCCCCGCCACTCCTTTGAGCCGCTCCTCAAGCACTTTGACTTGCTCATCAAGGGATTTCGCGAGGGCAAGCAGTTTCTCGGTCTTCCCCTGCTCGGACTTCTCGCGTTCCCGTTCCAGCAATTTGGTAATCTTGGCCCGTTCATCCTCAGGGTCAAACTGCGGCAACAACGAGGCCCCGGCGAAGCAGACCGTGATCAACAGAACCCAAAATACGGCGACAGCAACCAATGACTTCCCGCCGCTCATTGTGCCGATCGACGGCGCATCAAGGAGCATGAACAGCACGGACCCGATGAGCGCGATGATCATGAACAGCAGCTGAAAGTCAAACGGTACCTCTTGGGAACGGGCAATCCCGACCAGCACGCCGCCGATCACCAGGCCGATCCCTAGCTTCTTGAATATATTTCCCATATGAGCGCCCGTTGCCTCGCAGGCATCCGGAATCGTGATTTTACTTCGCCCCGACCGGGACAGGACTCCCCTCAGGCGCTTGCGCCTTGGCCACAGATGGCCGAAGCGCGATGAGCGCGGCCACGGTGACGCAGGCGATAAACAGTACGGTGATCGCGGTAATCCACCACGCGGAATACGAGAGTGTCGGAGTGAAGGATTCCGCGGAGAGGTCCGACACCAGACTATAGGTATGGAAGTATTTCCTGAGCAATGACCGGACCGCACCCATCAATCCCATGGTCCAGGTCGAGATGAATGCCAAGAAAATCAGGACAAACTGCGCCGCGAAATCGATCTTCCCCCAGAGAATCGTCCCTTGCTTGATCGTCCGGTTATACAAGACGTAGTTGACGACCGTGACAAACACCAGCGTCAGGATCGCGGACAGCTTTGCGGGCATGGTGGATAGATAATCCCAGCCTTCCGGCAGCTTGAGGTCATCGGGCATATCGGTCCCCGTGGCCACGAATCCAGCCGGAGTCAGCCAGACCGCGTCACTCACAAGCATGACGATAAAGCCGACCTTAATGACAGTCCGAGCGGAGACGGTCATCGGAATGAATCGCCCCAAGAGAACTGGCGACAGGGCGAGGGGCAACAAGAAGGCGAGCGACATCGGGTCTGGAATCCAATAAGTGTTCATCACCCACATCGTGGCGGGGAGTAACACCACCGACACAATCGGAGCCAGTATCGTCACTCGAACATTCTCGGCCCCTTCGATTCGTTTGACACTGAGCCAACTATAGTAGTTGATGGCCAAGAACAGCAGGCCAACCATCACGCCCTGCAATTCAAAAAACATGGAGAGCTGGTCGGCCATCATGTATGGGCAAAACGAAAAGTCGTAATCGCACATCTCGTAGGCCAGCAGGAGTCCCGTGAACGGCTGCAAGAGCGTGCCGCCCACGGCGATCCAGATCGACACGTACCCCATCCAATCGTAGTACGCCCGTTCTTCCTGACTTTTGGAACCCATGTACATATACGCGGCAATCATGCCGCAGATGAACCCGCCGAATGCGACATTGCCGTCGATCCGGTGGAGGCTCAAGGGGAACCAGCTTTGGTTCGCGATCTTATCCCACAAGCTCGCCGCTACGAGGAAATCCTGCGGTGAGACGCCCTCGGCCTTTGTCGGCGTATTCATGAACGACGTCGGGCCGTTGATGACAAAGAGAATGAGCACGCACACGAGATTTAACAGGACACCCAGGGCGATGTGGCGCCCCTTCTGCTCCCCCTTCCAGACATCCCAGGTATAAAGATAGGCGTATAAAAGGATGGTCTCCGTGATAAACAGCGCCGGATAGATCACCGCGAATACGAGATAGAACTGATTGATGAACCAGGTGGTGAACTGCGGATACGCGGCGAGCAGCACGAAGATAAAGAGGCCGCCGGTTACCGCCGTCAGGCTAAAGAGGATGACGGTGATTTTGGTGACTTCCCGCGCCAAGCGATCGTAGCGGGAATCCTGCCTTCGATAACCCAGCCATTCGGAAATCACGACGAAGATGGGGGCGCCTAAAATAAAGGCGGCAAACAGCAGATGGAGCTGCGCGACAACCCAGACGGCCGTCCGGTTGCCCGTATAGGGGAACTGCACCGACGACGTCCCAAGCTCTTGCGCATAGAGGCTTGGCACGGCGAATAGGCACAGTGCAAGAACCGCAAACAGGGTCAGGAGACCGCGCGACAGTTTATCCACGATGTCTCGATGCTCATCCTTTGGGCCGACTTTTGAACCCTTTCGCACCACGCGTTCATCGGTAGCCGGTCGGTTTTACTGATTTGGCTTAGCCTGAAATACAGCCTAACAGCGAGCTTCACTTTAGTGAAGCCCGCCATGCAATTATTTTGGATTCGCCGCCCCCCCTGCACTCATGCCGGCATCTACCCACTGCTTCTTCTCTTCACTCCAAACCTTTCCTGACATCGCGAAATTCCGCTCAAAGAGCACGAGCCGCCACCGATCGTCGTCCGAGAGCTTGCTCTTCCAACCCCTCATTTTGGTGTTTGGCACGCCCTCGGAAATTCGCCAGAACCACACGGAGTCTGAATAGAGCTTCATTCGCTCGGGGTTTCTAAAATCGGTCGCACCCGCCTTCACGGGCTTGCCATCCTTGCCATGACAGCTGGCACAATTCACATCGGGGTTGGTCTCGCCGGTATAGAGCTTCCGGCCTTCTTCGAGTTTCTGGGCATCTCCCCACCAGGCAGACGGCATATGCTTATCGGCATATTCGGCAGGAGCTGGAGGAGGAGGAACGATCGGCCCCTCTCCACCACCGTCGCCTCCGCTACAACCTGCCAGGAACGCCAGGCCCAGAGCCACTGCCACTCGAATCGCGTTCGGCTTCATCGCCAGGACACCCCGAGCTGACTTTCGTTTGAGCAACAAGCACCAGCACTGCTTTACAACCAGCACAATGACGCTAAAAAAAAGACGCTTCCTCCGAGGGCCCACACCCTCGTAAAAGCGTCCTCAATACACCAATCTCGACCTGTTTGTACACCAGCCCTCGCCCACCCATCGACCGACTCGGCGAGGCGCCCAGCAGCCCCAAGGACCGGCATCGGCGATTATATTTTTCGTTTACCCTGCGATTTTCCTTTGCCCCGCTCCTGCTTCCGTTGCAGACGGGCAAGCTTCATCGCCACGACCCCTCCGGCTACCGCTACTACAGCCCCGCCACCCCACCACAACCAGGCGGGAGGACTGCTTGCATCGCAACCGGTTCCAAAATTGACCTGAATTTTTCGTTCCGCCTCCAGGTCTTTTGGATTGAACTCAATCTTATGATTCTGTTGCTCCCCTCCTGCCTCAACAAGAAGTGGATCGCCTAAATTATCGTTATGGAGGTGAAACGTCGCTTTGTAGTACCCGTAGCCATCCGTCTTGACAATTTGCCCGTATGCAATCTTCGTATCCTTGACCAAAACGTCGACGTCCGCAGCCGGCTTCCCATCCGCTCCGCACACATAACCTTCCACCATGAACCGATGGTCGGCTTCGTGCGTCGCCTTCACCACGGAAGGACATATGACGCTCAGCGCGATCCAGCTTACGACCGCGACCGACCGGGCTTTCCTGCCTCTGTCCCGTATCAGACTGAGTCGCATTCTCGCCAGTTGCTTGCGCGGGTTAAACGTCCACAAAATAGCACGCCCCGCCACGACGAGTGCCCTCGTTTTAGGGCGCGATTTTCTAGCATAGCCCCCCCTGTTTGTCAACGAGAGGATGGGAGGAGTTGGGAAGAACCCGACGGGCTTTCTGGGCTATCTGAGCAGTTGTAGATGGCACGAATGGCAGTGGAGCGAATGGCGCGATCAAAGTAGCCCGCGCATGCGCGCATCCTCTTCGACGCGAGCCGCCTCTGCACGGCGTTCAGACTCCTTTTTCGATGCCCACGCCTCCCACGACTTACCATTCGCCGTGTCTTCACCGGTAAAGGCGATCGACGCGATCGACGCATAGGCGATGGTGCGAGGGG
>JAYWIP010000237.1:0-3070 GCA_039794465.1 Nitrospira sp. | reverse complement strand
TTCGGCGAGACCGGCGACGACATCGATCAATGAAAGAGTGCCCGCCATGGCATCCAGACGAGGGGCTTCTTGCGCCAAGCGCCCTCGGAGTTGAGCGAAGATGTCTTGCTCAAGAGCCAGCAATCTGGCCTCCGCTCCAGTCACCTGTTCTTCGAGCGCCTTCAGCTCGGGAGTCATGAAGCGCTCGGCATTGACGAGCGTTTGTTTGCGGATGTAGTCGGACGGGACGCGCGCCAGATTGGCTTTCGTCACTTCGATGTAATACCCGAACACCTGGTTGTAACGGACTTTGAGCGACTCGATCCCGGTGCGTGCACGTTCTTTGGTTTCGATCTCTGCGATCCAGAGTTTCCCTTCCTTGGAGGCTTTGCGCAGCTCGTCGATGCCGGCATGGTATCCCTCCTTGATCAGGTTGCCGTCACGCACGGCAAGAGGCGCGTCGGGATGAACGGACTGCTCGATGGTCTCGAACAGATCGCGGCCGTCATCCCACGACGAACGGATCTCGGCGCACAGAGCATTTTCAAGCACCTGGAGATGAGTCCCGATCTCAGGCAACGCGGCAAGGGACTGTTTCAATGCGAGCAATTCGCGCGGTCCGGCATACCCCAAGACGATACGGCTGCCCAGCCGCGCCATGTCTTGCACGTTTCGCAACGCCGTGCGCAACCCAACTCGAGTCTGCAACCGGTCTTTCAGCTCTCCGACCGCGTCCAGCCGCGATCGGATCGGCGCGCAGTGAATCAAGGGCCTGACCAGCCACTGTCGCAACAGCCGGCTGCCCATAGCCGTGACCGTGCGATCCAGCACGGACGCGAGGGTGGCGGACTGCGACTCCGTTCCAGCATCGGCGGATGTCATCGGTTTCAAGATCTCAAGATTCCGGATCGTGACACCGTCGAGATGCATGGTCTCGCCGCGCTGACGAACTCGGATACGGCGGATATGATCAAGGGGTGCGGCCGGCTGGGTTTCCCGGAAATAGGCGAGCACAGCCCCGGCGGCCTCGAGACCGGCGGTGAGGCCACGACATCCGAACCCATCGAGAGTCTGCACGCGCAACTGCTTTTCCAGAACCTGTCTAGTCTTCTCGTACTCGAACGAATCAGCCGGACGTTCGCACAGCCGAGGACCTTTGATCCGGTCGAGCCATGCGGCGGTGTGCGGGGGCAGTCCGGCGGAATACAACAGCTCACGTGGATCGAGCCTGGCCAACTCGTCGAGGGCCAGCGATTCTGCCTGTGAACCGCTGAACTCCATCGACCAAAACTCGCCCGTCGAGACTTCAAGCGCAGCCAGTCCGATCAGGGCCGGTCCCGCTGTTGGTGGACGGAAAGACAGGGCCGCGAGGTGGCTGGATTCTGCCGGAGACAGGAATTCCGTCTCGACAAGCGTGCCCGGCGTGTACAGCCGGACCACTTCGCGGCGCACCAACCCCTTGGCAAGCTTGGGGTCTTCGACCTGTTCGCAAAGGGCAACGGTTCGCCCGGCTTTGAGGAGTTTGGCGATATAGCCGGTCGCGGCGTGATAGGGGACGCCGCACAGCGGAACCGGATCGAGGCTCTGTTTATCGCGGGAGGTGAGTGCGATGGATAAGAGTTGCGAAGCTTCCTGGGCGTCTTCATAGAACATTTCATAGAAATCGCCGACACGGAAAAATAAGATAGCCTGCGGATACCCACGCTTAATATCCCGATACTGGCGCATGAGGGGGCTCGCGTCCTGACTAGTCATCGGTGAAACTCTGTGGTGATTCGGTTGCTGCGGGCACAGCGGCTCGGTCGGTCACTTTTCCGAGCGACTGGCGAAGCCGTTCCAGGTCTACATCGGCTTCCTGCAGCGCTTTCGTTTTGCGCCGCAGTTCAATGCGTCCGCGGATCCACGGAGGAAAGAGCAAGATGCCCGCGACCAACAAGCCGACGACAAAGCCGGCCATGATGGGCTTGTAGACGGGCGTCGACGCTTCCAGCAATCCGAAGAAGTAACGGAGCGTGACTTCTTGTTCCTGGTTCTGAAGAAAAAATGCCAGGGAGAGGAGCAGCAGAATGCCGACGAGAATCAATCGAATCATCGAGCCGGAGCCTTTCTCCGAGCGGGGCGCGCCGGTTTCAGCGACACCGGTGCGCGTTGGACTATCGTCCAATTCCGTGCAATGCGGGTCAAGAGCGCGGACGATCGGGGGCCCTGTGCCGTGACCAGTACGTCCCTTGTCGCCGGGCTTCGATGAGTCAACTGCACCTCCAGGCGGTCCTCAGGGAGCCATTCTGGAAAGCGTTCAGCCCACTCGATGGCGACAACGGCCGAGCCGGCAAGATACTCGTCCAACCCGATCGATTCAGCTTCCGCGACGGTACGTAACCGGTAGAGATCGATGTGAATCAGGGGAGCTCGGCCGTTATATTCATGGGCCAAGACGAAAGTGGGACTGCTGACAGATTCCGGCGGCACGTCGAGGCCCGCGGCAATGCCTCGAACCAGGGCGGTCTTGCCGGCGCCGAGGGCCCCGATCAATGCGAGGACTTCTCCACCGGTAAGCAAAGCGCCGATGACATGTCCAAGGCGTTCGGTCTGGGAGCGGGATGAGAGGACCGACTCGAGGCGCTCGACAGACGGACGGCGTGACGTCTTCGACGGCCGTGCACCTTGAACGGTGCCGGACGTAGGCTGACTAGGCCTGTTGGACGGTCTTGAGAGCATACGGTATCTGCTCAATCACATCTCCGGCAATGAGTCCTGCAGGTCCTTTGTCAGCTGCGGCCAGGTCGCCGGCGCACCCATGCAGATAGGTGCCAGCGCAGGCGGCTTCCCAGGGTGCCAACCCTTGTGCCAGCAAACCGACGATCATCCCCGTCAAGGCATCGCCTGTACCGGCCGTTGCCATACCGGGATTCCCGGTTGGACAGATGGCCGCGGCTCCATCCGGCCTGGCCACGACCGTCCTGGCACCTTTCAGCACGACAAACGTGCCTCGTTCCCGTGCAAACCGAACAGCAGTCCCGATACGATCCGCGTTGATGCTCTGGGGGGTGGCATTGGCTTCCAGCCGGGCCATTTCGCCCGGATGAGGTGT
>JAYWIP010000236.1:0-5863 GCA_039794465.1 Nitrospira sp. | reverse complement strand
CCGACCACACTGGAAATTTCCGGGGGCGAATTGGGACTGGACGAACGGCTGATCACGGCTGTGCGAAACGTTCCCGGTGTCACGGCGGCCTCTCCGGTGATTCTTCAGACGGCGGTCAAGACAGGCGACGGATCGTCAAGCCGGGCGATCCAGGTGCTGGGTCTGGATTTACTCGCCGAGATCGATTCACGAGGGTTTCGCGTCGGTCGCCAGCCGACAGAACGCCGATGGGAGACCATGCTCGATTCCAATGCGGTCCTGTTGGGGCGGAAGCAGGCGACAGAATGGCATCTGTCGGTGGGCGATACGGTCGATCTCTTAGTCGGGCCCGGGATGGTGACCTGTCGGGTTTCGGGAATTCTGGAAGATGCCTCCGATCGAACCTCGTCCTGGGATCGCTTGGCGGTCATGGATATCGCAGCGGCACAAGTCACGTTCGACATGGTGGGTCGTCTGGATCGAATTGATCTCCTCACCGAAGAAGGGAGGCCGGTGGAAGACATTGCGCAAGCGGTACGGGCGATCGTGCCGCCCCATGTCGTCGTCGAGCGGCCGACGAGCCGGACCAACCAGGTCGAGCAGATGTTGCGGGCATTCCGACTGAACCTGACCGTGCTGAGTTGGGTGGGGCTTCTAGTCGGGATGTTCTTGATTTACAACACGATGGCCTTCTCCGTTGCGCAGCGCAGGCGCGAAATCGGAATTTATCGCGCGATCGGGATGACTCAAACACGTGTGGCTATTCTGTTTCTCACTGAAGCCGGGGTATTGGGGTTGGTCGGAGGCGCGCTGGGGAGTGCAACGGGATTTGTGCTGGCTCAGCAACTGACCGCGCTTCTGAGCCGGACCATCTCGGATCTCTACGTGCCTGTGGGATCGGAGGGCGGTGATGGGATCGGCTCCGGCTGGTTCTGGACGCTGTCGCTCGAAGGCCTTGCCGTGGGGTGCCTTGTCTCGATGATAGGCGCCATCGGGCCGAGTCTGGATGCAGGCAGAACGGCACCGGCTCGCGCGTTGGCGCCAGGGGATTATGAAGCAGGACGTCGGTTGCAAGTCAGCGTCTTGAGTCTCATCGGGGTCGGACTGCTTGCAGTGGCGGGGGCGCTGAGTTTCGCTGGACCGGTGGATGGCGTGCCGGTACCGGGCTATCTGGCCACACTCTGTTTGCTGGCCGGATTATCGTGTGCCGCACCGATCTGCATTACCGGGTGGCCGCGGAGTAGCCGGCGGGGAGGGCTCAACCCTGAGATGCAGGGGGTGATGCGTGAAATCGCGGTCGATCATGCTTCACGCAATCCGGGCCGAAACGGCGTCACTGTCTCTGCATTGATGGTCGGACTGGCCATCATGATCGGGGTGTTGGTCATGGTCCGAAGTTTCCGCCATACGGTGGAAGTCTGGGTGGCCGAGACGGTGATCGCGGATGTCGTGGTTGCCCCATCGCTCTGGCTGCGTGGAACGGAGGCTGGAAGCGTCGGCCGAAGCCTGCCGTCATCCTGGTTGGCCGTGCTGGCATCGATTCCGGAGGTCTCGGCGGTCGATACCTATCGTGATGTCCGGGTCGTGGTCAATGGTCAGCGCGTCGCGATTGTCTCGCGCGATTTGCGCCTGCATGCGCGATTGAGCCGGTATCTGGTGCGTCAGGGGGAGTCAGCGGACCAGCTCAATCGCGCAGCGGAGATCGGCGGGGTGCTGATTTCTGAAATCCTGGCCGGCAAGCTGGGAGTGCAAGAGGGGGACGGTCTTGAAATCATCACACCTGAAGGAGCAAGGCGATTTCCGATTGTGGCCGTCTTTTACGATTATGCCACCGACGGCGGGAAGATCCTGATGGATCGCGGCCTGTACCAATCGCTATGGCATGACGAACTCGTCACGGTCTATCCCGTCTATCTGGCCGCCGGCGTGGACCTCGATCGGGTCAGAAATACGATGGCCGCCAGATTGCAGGACGCCGGGGGCGGCCGGTTTCCCCCGTTGCTGATCAGCAATGCCGAATTGCGGACAGAGATCTTAGAGATCTTCGATCGAACATTTCTGATGACCTACGTGCTCGAAGCCATTGCCGTCATCATCGCGATGCTCGGCATCATCAATACGCTGGTGACATCCGTGTTGGAGCGACGCCGGGAGTTTGCTACGATCCGGGCCATCGGCGCCAGCGAGGGGCAGGTGACGCAATTGGTATTGTGGGAGGCGGCCTACTTGGGTCTGGTCGGGATTGGGCTGGGTCTTGCCGGAGGAGGGGCGCTCTCACTGCTGCTGGTCAACGTCATCAACAAGCAGTCGTTTGGTTGGACCATTCAAATGATCATCCCTTTGGGGGGACTTGCGCAAGTGGTTCTTCTGGCGGGAGGCGCAACCCTCGTCGCCGGATTGTTACCAGCGCAGTGGGCTGCGCGACAGTCGGTGGCTGACGGGCTAAGGGAGGAATAGGCGCAGCCGCTGTTCTACTCAAACGACGATGAGTGCGACTGGCTCGATGTTCATCGGTATTGTGGGCGCGGTGGTGTTTCTGCTGGCGGTCTTTGCGTTTAGTCAGCGCAAGTGGAAAAACGGTTGCGTGTGGTTATTGGTCGGCCTGGGGATTATTGCAGTACTGACCTATCTGGATAAACCGTCGTCGGTCCAATGGCGGTCGTCAGCCTGGCTCGGCTCGTGATGTTCGTGTTGTTGATAGACCTCCTCCCGCATACCACGCTGGCCGGTCACGGTGTGTGCCAACCTGAGATAGGGTACTGAGAGCCCCGTCCCGGTCAGCCCACACCGTCAATGCCGGGTCTCTCTATGCGTGACCGATACAGTCTGCTCTGATACGCCCTTTCACCACACGATCATCGAGTCAGCTCAACAGGCACGCGTTACTTTTTCTGCTCGTATGCTGCTCGAAGATCACTGGCCGGAGGGTTGGCATTGCTCACATAGGAGATTGCCACGTACGTGAGCACGGCTACTCCAACAATAATGCTGCCTAGATATAGCCAGATCTTATCCATGGGTCCTCCTTTGGTTGAGGGTGATCCTGGTGTGGGGGTCAGGATACTGATGAATGCGTCTCGGTGATCCATGATGACCTCACCGGTGCATGGAGCGGTAGAACATCGACGGGTAAAATTTTATTGCGAAGCTGCCGGAAAGAAAATTGGGGCAACTCCTTGCGGAAATTTTCCGGTGGCGAAATTCCACACTGTATCGGTGAGGGATGGAGGGAGAAGGGGCGAAGCGTTCTTTACGATCGGCTGCGGGAGCTATCCAGAGATTTGACCATGTTCACGATGCGCGCCCGTGCGTCCTCTGAGATTTCGGTGAATTGCACCCCCATCCCTGGATAAAACACATGCCGTTCTTCCCGGGGTCGGATCCACGCCACTTTCCCTCGTGCGGTAATCGGATGGGTTTGATCGTCGGGCAGAACCAGTTCCAGCGAGAGGTCGGTGCCAATCGACTGCGGGGAGGTGGTTTCGATGAAAATTCCACCTCCTCCGATCTCACAGGTCACGCCGTTAAAGTCCGTACGACCTGACGCAGCGTAGCGAAGTTTGGCAGCCAACTGACTACGGGGATAGTTGCGCACGGGCCGTGGCGTGCGGTCTGGTTTATTAAAACCGTGGACGAAGTCGATGATGGCGTCCCACGGGATCGTCCCCAGGTGCTCATCGGCCTGGCCGATTACGGCCAGTGTTTCCGCCGCACTGTCGAGTTGAAGTGTCTTGCCTTGGTGTTTCGCTGAATGTTTGACAGGCAGCTGCACCATGGTGTGTTGTGACCGTATTCGGTTTGGTGGCGGTGACCCGGATCGAACGGGTGACCCGCGGCTTATGAGTCCGCTGCTCTGCCAACTGAGCTACACCGCCACAGTAACGAGCGGGCGGAAAACTGGTGGGATGATAGCCGAATCGCGAGTTCGATGTCCACCTTCTAGACGGGAGCGCTCCTACGGTGCTCTCTCGCTCAAAACCTGGTAAGGTATTTCCCCTGTCTGAAGGGTTTCCACTATGTTGATCGGCAATGGCAGAGGTGTGGTGATTACCGGAGCTTCAACGGGCATTGGCGCAGCCTGTGCGCTGCATCTGGACCGGTTGGGTTTCACAGTGTTTGCCGGAGTGCGCAAGGCCGAAGACGGAGCGATGCTCCAGCGACAAGGGGCGTCAGGGGTGATCCCGGTCTTGCTCGATGTGACCGATGAAGCGCTTATTCAAAAAGCTCAAGCCTTTGTTTCCGAGAAGGTTGGAAGCGATGGATTGTATGGACTTATTAACAATGCCGGTATTGCGGTCGTCGGTCCCCTTGAAGCGGTGCCGATTCCGGACTTGCGGCGGCAGTTGGAGATCAACGTCATCGGACAAATCGCGGTGACGCAGGCGTTTCTGCCGTTGATACGGCAGGCGCGAGGCCGTATCGTGAACATGGGATCGATCGCAGGCCGCGGAGCGATGCCCCTGATGGGGCCTTATGCGGCCTCGAAATTCGCACTGGAAGCGATGACGGATGCATTGCGCTTGGAGCTTCAGCAATGGGGCATCGAAGTGTCGATCGTGGAGCCCGGGGCCATTGCGACTCCGATTTGGGAAAAATCCGGAAAGGATGCCACGGATTTAGAAACGGCCATGCCGATGGAAATGCGCAGCCTGTATGCCGCGGTGGTGGCTGCGGTCAGAAAGGTCGTCGGGGAAGCGGCCCAACGGGCCATTTCAGCGGATGCCGTTGCGCAGGCGGTGGAACATGCCCTCACGGCCTCTCGCCCGAAGACCCGCTATCTCGTGGGGACCGACGCGAAACTCCGAGCGCTCATGATCAAGCTCCTGCCCGATCGGCTGTCCGATGCCGTACTCACCTGGGCGCTCAAGTTGCCCCGGTAGAGGTCAACCCGCATTATTCATGACGGTTCGTGGCGAAATTGCGCAGTCGCGTTGCGAGACGGGCACGCGGAGCCCCGAGGAGCCGAGGCATACTTGAAACAGTATGTCGAGGTTACGAGGAGCGAGCCTGCCCGTCGAAGGCTTGTCGCAGCAGCGAATCCGCGATTGCAGCAGAAGCGTTCATGGATAATGCGGGTTAAGGTTGGACGAGCGACTGGTCAATCTGGGCAGATCGAAACGATTCGTGCCAGGACAGAAGCACCCAGCGCCCGTCACGACGCTCAAGCACACCGGTTTCCTGCATAGGAAGAACCATTCGCTTTAATCGGGACCCCTCGGCGACATAGCGGATGTAGTCAAGTTCCATGGCATACCAGGCCAGGTCACCCTTCGTCCACACCTTGAGTTCATGAATCGGGATTTCGAGCTTTTGCGCGTTGATGAATTCATCACGTAGTCCCCGCTCCAGTTCATCCCAGCCCACATATTTTCGGCCGGCGACCGCATAGCTGATGATGTCGGCGTCGTGAGCCATCATCCGGGAAAGCGTCGGCAGATCCTTTTCGGCATTCGCGCGAATCATTCGACGGATGGCGGATTCCGGGTCGGAGGGTTCTGCGGCGATCACCGTCGTGGCGGTGCCGATAAACAGGACAAAGCTCCACCAGGCGACAAGTCCAAGACGATTCATGAAAGATTCTCTCTGGGTGATGGGGCCACGTCAGGGACGGCAATAGCACAGGGAAACTACAGGGCTTCGTCAGCGGTGTCAATTCAATGGAGACGGGGAATAGGACGGGACGGCGGCATGGGCTAAAAGCACGTGAGGGGATTCCCACAAGAAGTGGAACCCCCTCAAGCCAACGAGCCTCGCCAAGATAAGAAGGAAATTACTTGCCCGTCTGGTCTCCGTAGATCGTCTCAACTACTCGTGGATGTCCGGGCTTCTTGTCCTTGCTCCCTTCCTTCGGACTATCCCCCGCGAACGCCGGGGCGCTGAACGT
>JAYWIP010000235.1:0-6760 GCA_039794465.1 Nitrospira sp. | reverse complement strand
GTCCGGCGACCCAAGCGGCTGATCTTTCCGTTGATTGTCAAATCGGTGAGCGAAGAAGCATCGTTGGGCATCTCGCAGGCCTCCATCGTAGGCGATGACGAGAAGTTGAGCGAGCGGGTGGCCTTCATCCATCACAGCGTCGGAAGCGGGGCGCTGATCGAACGGTACATCGAAGGCCGCGAGTTCTACGTCGGCGTGATCGGAAACGGGCACCTACACGTGTTGCCGGTCTGGGAACTTATCATGGATAAGCTTCCGGACGACGCCAGGCGGATTGCGACCGAGCGGGTGAAGTGGAGCCGGACATACCAGATGAAATACGGAATCACCTCACGGGAAGCCAAGAGTCTCCCGCCGGGCAAGACGGGAGAGATCCAACATTTAGCCAAACGGGTGTATCGGGCACTCGGGCTCAACGGGTATGCACGGATCGATATGCGTATGGACGCCGACGGACAACTCTACGTGCTGGAGGCCAATCCAAACCCGCAAATCGCGCACGACGAAGACTTCGCCGACTCGGCCGAAAAGGCCGGCTACCATTACCAGGACCTGCTGCAGGAAATTCTGAACGTGGGTCTCCGCTGGCGGCCTGCCAACGCGGCGTGATGGCTAGGGCCCCCAGCGGAGGCCGAACATGAGCGCCACACTATTGTTGTCTTTTTCAGGCAGGGATGGAGAGAGGTCGATACTGTGCAGATTCACGATGACCGTCGAGGCCACGGCGACATTGTGGACGATCTGATATTCCAGTGACACACCGATCGGGATATACCAACTCGTGTCGTTCCGGTCGATCCGCGATGGCCCGGTTCCATGATCGAGATCGGCGTGAATCAGCCCGAACCCGGCAAAGGGAACGACATTGATGCCGTTGTTGAAGCGGAGATGATACTTCGCAGCCCCTGCGAAGGAAATTTGGAACAGATCGCCCGTCGGGGTAATCTGCATCATCGGGCCGACTGAAAAATTCCGATCGAGATAATAATCGACGTTGAATCCAAGGTTGAATACCGTGTCGTGCACGGACCCAGCAGTAAAGCCCACATCCGTACCAACTCCCCAGCGGTTCTCCTGCGCATAGGCTGGGACGAGCGCCGAGGCGAACCACAGCCCTCCGGCTAATGCACCGATCAGAAACACGCGACCGCGACGTCTCTGCATGGCAACTCCTCCTGCTCAGGGGAGGATGACTCTAGCACGGCATCCACCAACGGACAAGCCGCCGCTTGAGCGGCGGGTAAACGGTGCAGTATTCTCCCCCATAAATAAGATCGCACGAATGGAATCCAGCATGACTCCCGCACAAGCCGCCGCCGCACTGATCCGGACGATGCCACAGCCGATCTCGCCGCCACAGCTTGAGGAGTACGGCATCGCTGTCTCTGAATCCGACGCGCATGCGATTTCACGGGAAATCTTGTCGTTGAATCTGTATTGGATCTTGGCCGCGATCGACGCGCATATCCCTGCAAAATATCGAGAGGCAATCGGCACGACGCTGCTGGAGACGATCAAATCAACCTGGTGGCAACCGGGGCGGCTTGGGGCCGGCAGTTGGGAAGCGTACCGGAGCGAACTGGACACACGGCGCGCCGAATACGGACGATTAGTGGATCAGGAAGGCTTGAGCCATATGGCGATCAGCGCTGAAGCCGCCTCGCGAATCGAAGACCAGGGTTTCGTCTCGCCAGACGACCGGCAGAAGCTGCTGGTATTGTTGATCGACTATGCCCCGGCTGCGGAATACGGCCGACTGCTGGAAGACGTGGGATAAGAATCTCGCATCTCGTGAAGCGTCGTGCGTATCTCGTCGAAAAAGAATAGCAACTGGCCGCTGGTCTCCGAACTCTTACTCTTGTGTGTCCTCACGAGATCCGCTTCACGAACGACGAGTGACGTTTACAGATACCGGTGTGACAACACGTTCCCCCTGGCGTCGAGCTCATAGAGTAACGGCGCGCCGGTGGGGATGTTCAACTCCAGCACTTGCTCTTTCGTCAACTGTTCCAGCTGCATCACCAGCGCCCGCAGGCTGTTGCCATGGGCGGCGATGAGAATCGTCTCGCCTTTGAACAGATACGGCTTGATCTTAGCTTCATAATAGGGCAATACCCGTTCGGCCGTGTCCTTTAAGCTCTCCCCGCCCGGCGGCCTCACATCATAGCTGCGCCGCCAGATCTTCACCTGGGCCTCACCGTATTTTTGGGCGGTTTCGGTCTTGTTCAGCCCCTGCAAATCTCCATACATCCGCTCGTTCAGCGCCTTGTCTTTTTCAATGGGAATGCCTGTTTGACCCACAGTCTCCAACACCAGGCGCAAGGTCTCGATGGCACGGCTCAACACAGAGGTGAACGCCCGGTCGAAGGTGAACCCTTTCAGTTTGACTCCTGCATCCTTCGCTTCTTGAGTCCCGCGCGGGGAGAGCGGCACGTCCACCCAGCCGGTGAAGCGGTTCTCCAAATTCCACTGTGATTCGCCGTGACGAAGCAAAATCAATCGAGCCATCGCATGCTCCCCTCAAGTCGAGAACGATCCGTGCGCGTCAAAAAGACCGGACCGCGACATCAAGAAATGACGCGACCGTCGCTCCAGGAAACCAGCAACTCCTGTTGGACCCCGGACGCCGCCATACTCATGATCGCCGCCGATCGCTCCGGTTTCACCGGGCGTGTATCCGGATCTGGAGGACCTTCCTGAATCATCTTGGCCAGCGTCACGAGGAAGATCAGGTAAAACGCGACGCCGACCCAGATGACGTACGATTGTACGCCGCCCGATTCCTTGAGCGCAGTCTCTTGTTCAGCCGGATTCATCCTGCCGGTTTTTTGGATTTCTCCGATGTGCTCTCTGCAATGCCAGTAGTAGAGGTAGTTCGCCGTCGCGCCCGCCATGACGCTCCAGATGATGCCGGCGCTGAAATCCCCCGTCAGATAGGTTGAAATCATGGGGCCGACTGCATAGACGAAGGCGTGGAGATACATCTTCCTGTACAGAAACCATAGAAACGAAATAAACAAGAATGCCGGCCAGTTCCAGGACAGCGCGAATTTGGGGCGCCCGTTCGATGAAAACCTCTTGAACGTCACCAGATAGCGGTCGGCATTGGGGCCGATGAACTGGCGCCAGAGGGTCTCATCGTCATGGATCGGCGGGGGAACGGAACTTTCAGCGGGTTCCGCTGTTTGGGCAGCAGCTGGACCATGGTCGGCGGGGCCGGTGCCAGCGCCCGCGCCAAGTGCGGCGCCGCATTGATGGCAGAAGTTGGCATCCTCCGGACTCTGTTGGTTGCACCGGCTGCACGACTTCATCGTCCCGCAGCTTATCATACTCAGGGGCAAAGCAAATGACCGATCTCACGAGCATGTCGGCCTCCGGTGAGCGACCGAGGAATCCGGCTTCCCTTGCTCTCTCCCGCTCCCTTCGCTAGGTTGCTTTCACACCACCCCTGTGCTAATTTTCCTGCCTTTCCAATGCGGTACGTATGCCATGCCCACTGAAGAATTAAGAGACGCCGCCGCCAAGTACTTGATGCAGACCTACACCCGCCAGCCGATTTCGATCGTGCGGGGCCGGGGTTCGAAGGTCTACGATCTGGAAGGTCGAGAATATCTCGACTTTGTTGGCGGCATCGCAGTCAATGTCCTGGGCCATGGACATCCGGATCTGGTCCAGGCGATTCAACGCCAGGCTGCCCAGCTGATCCATACCTCGAATCTCTATTACACAGAGCCGCAAGTCCAATTGGCTAAAACCCTGGTCGAGCACTCCTTTGCCGACCGCGTCTTTTTCTGCAACAGCGGTGCGGAAGCCAATGAAGCCGCGATCAAACTGGCGCGCCGTTATGCGCACAGCAAGTACGGCGCGGACCGGTTCGAGATCATTACCATGAAGAATTCGTTCCACGGCCGGACGCTGGCGACGATCACTGCCACCGGACAGGACAAGGTGCAGAAGGGCTTCGAGCCGCTGATGCCGGGCTTTGGCTACGCGTTCTTCAACGACTTCGCGACGATCGAAGCCCTGGCCAATGAGCGGACCGCCGGAATCATGCTGGAGCCAGTGCAAGGCGAAGGCGGCGTCTACGTGGCCGACCGGGACTATCTCAAGCGGCTACGCGAGTTCTGCACGAAGAGAGACATTCTGCTTATCTTCGACGAAGTGCAGACCGGCATGGGCCGGACCGGTACGCTTTTCGCGTATGAGCAGTTGGGCGTGACACCCGATATTATGACGCTGGCCAAAGGGTTGGCCGGCGGGGTTCCCATCGGCGCTTGCTTGGCGAAAGAATCGGTGGCATCAGCCTTTATACCCGGAGTGCACGCCTCGACCTTTGGCGGCAATCCGCTGGCCTGTGCCGCGGCGCTGGCGGTGTGCCGCGTGCTGCTCGAAGGATCGGTCTTGGACCAGGCCAAGCGGATGGGCGAGTATCTGGCAAAGAGCCTGGCCGATTGCAAAGCCCGCTATCGAGTCGTACGCGATGTGCGAGGCATCGGCCTGCTCCAGGGCATGGAGCTGACCATCGACGCCAAAACCGTCGTGGCTGACTGTTTGGCGCGCGGAGTGCTCATCAACGCAGCCGGCGAGCACGTGCTGAGGTTCGTCCCGCCGCTTATTATCACCCAGCGGGAGATCGACAAACTCCTTGAGGCACTGACGGCGAGTTTCACTCGACGTATGGGAGAAGCAAAGGACACCCCTCACTGATGGCACCCGCGACCCGACAACCGCGCCGCACACCCGGCTACGCCAAGGATCTCTTGGACGTCGCCACGATGCCGCGCAAGCAGATCGACGACTTACTGCGCTTGGCTGCCTCCCTGAAGGCCAAGCAACAACGGGCCATGCCCCATCGGCTATTGTCGGGGAAAACGCTGGGGCTTCTCTTCCAAAAACCCTCGACACGCACCAGAGTGTCCTTCGAAGCCGGCATGAACCAGCTGGGAGGCCATGCACTGGTGCTTCCCATGGGAGACATTCAACTCTCCCGTGGAGAAACTGTTTCGGATACAGCGCGCGTGCTCTCCCGCTACTTGGACGGGATCGTGATTCGAACTTACAACCACGCGGTCGTTGAAGAATGGGCAGCCGAGGCCGGCATGCCGGTGATCAACGGGCTGACGGACCACAGCCATCCATGCCAAGCCCTGTCCGATCTGCTCACGATTCGAGAGAAGAAGGACCGGCTCAAGGGACTGACCCTTGCGTATATCGGAGATGGGAATAATGTTGCCAATTCCCTCATCGAAGCCGGCGCCAAGATGGGCATGCGGGTCGTGGTGGGCTGCCCGGCTGGTTACCAACCCGATCAGCATGTGATCGACCGCGCCCGAATCGAGGCGGAAAGCACCTGCGGCGCGATCGAGATCGTGGAAAATCCCCAGGTCGCGGTGAAGGAAGCCGATGTTCTATATACCGACGTGTGGATCAGCATGGGCCGTGAACGGGAACAGGCCAGGCGGCTGAAGACTCTGGCTTCCTATCAGCTCAACGGACGCCTGCTTCAACGGGCAAAGCCGGACGCCATTGTCATGCATTGTTTGCCGGCCCATCGCGGAGAGGAAATTACAGCGGACGTCCTCGACGGTCCTCAGTCGGTGGTCATCGATCAAGCGGAAAACCGGCTGCATATGCAAAAAGCGATTCTGGTGCAGTTGCTCGGCAAACTGAACAGCGCGTAGGCGGGAACCGACATGAAACGCAAACCAATCAAAAAGATTGTCCTGGCCTATTCAGGCGGACTCGATACCTCCGTCATCTTGAAGTGGTTGCAAGAAACCTATGACGCCGAGGTCATCGCTTTCTGTGCCGATTTGGGCCAAGGCGAAGACCTAAAGGCCGTCAAAGCCAAAGCCCAGGCGCTGGGCGTCAAGAAGGTCTATATCGAGGATCTCCGTGAAACCTTCGTGAAAGACTATGTGTTTCCGATGTTGCGCGGCAACGCCATATACGAAGGCTGTTATCTGCTTGGCACGTCGATCGCTCGCCCGCTCATCGCGCGCCGGCAGGCCGAGATCGCCTTGAAAGAAGGAGCCGAGGCGGTGTCGCACGGCGCGACGGGTAAAGGCAACGACCAGGTGCGGTTCGAACTGACCTACACGGCACTGGCGCCGGGTTTAAAAATCATCGCACCCTGGCGCGAGTGGACGATGAAGTCTCGGCGCGAATTGATCGAGTACGCCGACCGGCACGGCATCCCGGTCACGGCGACGAAAGCCAAGCCCTACAGCATGGACTTGAACCTGTTCCATATCAGCTACGAAGGCGGCATTTTGGAAGACCCCTGGGAATCTCCGCCAGAGGAAATTTTCCAGATGACCGTTTCGCCGGAAAAGGCGCCGGATAAGCCGCTGGAAGTCGAAATTGACTACGAAGCGGGCAATCCCGTGGCCGTGGACGGCAAGAAGATGAGCCCGGCGACGCTGCTCGCTCATCTCAATAAACTGGGCGGCGCGCACGGGATCGGCCGCGTCGATCTCGTCGAAAACCGCTACGTAGGCATGAAGTCGCGCGGCGTCTATGAAACGCCGGGCGGGACCATTCTCCACGTGGCCCACCGGGGAATCGAATCCTTGACGATGGACCGCGAAGTGCTCCACTTCAGGGACAGTTTGATACCGCGGTACGCGGGCCTCGTCTACAATGGCTACTGGTTCAGCCCCGAACGCGAGATGGTGCAGGCGGCGATTGATGCCGCACAGAAAGACGTGAGCGGCACGGCCCGCGTGAAGCTGTATAAAGGCAGTTGCACCCTGGCCGG
>JAYWIP010000234.1:0-14553 GCA_039794465.1 Nitrospira sp. | reverse complement strand
GTGCACTCGTCGAGCTGCTCGGACGGTACTTGCAAGCGAGGGAAGACAGCACCGCCTGGCAGGGGTTTTTCCGTGACGATGTCAGCGACGAGGTCCTCGTGAATACCCTTTCCACCTATCTGGACTGCACGCCGTTGGAAAAACAATTCTTGTTGGAAGCAGACGGGTTACGCCAGCGGGCCGGCCGGCTGAACGATCTGATCCAATTTATGCTGTTCGACCCGCACCGCACAAAGGATTGGGAGTAATGGACCGCGCGATCGCCATTGACGTCAGTCGGCTGTGCAAATCCTACGAGAACCACAAGGCCGTCGATGACATTTCGTTTCAGGTCTATTCAGGCGAGATTTTCGGCCTGCTGGGCCCCAACGGCGCGGGGAAAAGCACCACCCTCCGCACGCTCATTACGCTCTTGCACCCGACCTCCGGCAGCGCCGCCGTCTTCGGCCATGACACCGTGCGCGAGGCGGACCTGGTGCGGACGCTGATCGGCTATGTGCCGCAGGAACGGGCCATCGACCGGTTTCTTACGGGCCGCGAACATCTCGAGCTGCTCGGCGCGCTCTACCATCTGTCGAAAGAAGAAGCGGCCAAACGCATCGACGAACTGTTGACGCTGGTCGATTTGAACGCCCATGCGGATCGCCCGGCGAAAACTTACTCCGGCGGCATGAAGCGCAAGCTCGACATCGCCTGCGGCTTGCTGCCCAACCCGAAAATTCTGTTCCTCGACGAGCCCACCCTCGGTCTCGATGTGCAGAGCCGGCTCAGGATCTGGGAGTACGTCCGGATGTTGAAGGCTCGCGGCCTAACAGTGGTCATGACGACCAACTACCTGGATGAAGCGGACCAGCTGTGCGACCGGCTGGCCATCATCGACGGCGGAAAAATCAAGACGCTGGGCTCGCCGGCTGAACTCAAGATCGCGCTCGGCGGTGACATCGTATCGCTGACGCTCAAGGAGACGGATCGAACGGCAGGTTTGGAAGCCGCGTTGAAACACCAGCCGGCGATCACGTCGGTCCGAACGACGGACAAAGGGCTCGACATCCGCGTGGAATCACCGGAGAAAGCCTTGCCCGCCATTTTGGAGGCGGCCAATCGGCTGGGGTGCAGCATAGAGTTCATTCAATACAACCGGCCCCGATTGGACGACGTCTTCATCGCGCATACGGGGCGGGCCATCACCGAATCGGTTTCCCATGCCGAGCCCACCTAAAGGAGTTCCGTGGAACATTATTGGCAAGAGATCGGCGCGTTGACGATGCGGTGGGTGAAGCGGCTGAGTCGAGAGAAATTCAGCATGCTGTTCACCCTGGTTCAGCCCATGCTGTTCTGGCTGATCTTCTTCGGCAACCTGTTTCAACGGACCGCGGACGTGCAGGTGACGCAGGCGCCCAATTACATCAGCTTTCTCGCGGCCGGGGTCGTCGTCATGACGGTCCTCAACAACGGCTTGGCCGGCGGGGTCGACCTGCTGTTCGACAAGGAAAACGGGTTCCTGGAGCGGCTGATGTCTACGCCGATCCATCGCAGCTCCGTTATCCTGAGCCGATTCCTGTTCGTCATGACCATCACATCGCTGCAAGTGCTTGTCATCCTCGGCGTGGCCTTCCTCTTCGACGTCCATCCGGCGACAGGCCTGCTCGGAGTGGCGACGATACTCCTGATCGGGATGATGTTCGGCGTGGGATTGACCGCCATCTCCATGGCCATGGCCTTTTCTGTTAAGAGTCACGGCGATTTCTTTTCCGTGCTGGGGTTTTTGTCTTTACCGATGATCTTTTTGAGCTCCGCGCTCGTGCCGCTGGCGGCCATGCCGGGATGGATGAGTTTTCTCGCCAAGTTCAACCCCATGACCTGGGCCATCGACGCCGTGCGGCCTTTGATCCTCTCCGGCTGGAGCGAGGCCTTGCCGCACGTGGCGATGGTGGTGGTGGTGATGCTGGTATTTGACGCGGTGTGCTTATACGGTGGCGCGAAGGCCTTCCGACGGGCCATGGGCTGATACGCAGTAGACCATGGTTACTCCTGAAAGACAGATCCGGGCGCTGATTCGCTTGCTCTCCGACGAGGACGACCGGATTGTCCGCACGATCAGCGGGCAGCTGATCACCATCGGACCGCCGGCGGTTCCCCTCCTGCAGGAAGCCGAGATCGAGCAGCCGGAGATGGCCGACCGGATCGCCTCCGTGCTGGAAGAAATCCGCTGGGGCAAGCTGGAAGAAGAGCTTGTGGAACTGGCGGCACAGCCGGATCAGACTATGAGCCTGGAAACCGGGGCGTTCTTGATTGCCCGCCACGCGTATCCTGGGCTCGATGTGGAGCAGTACCGGTCACAGCTCGACCGCATGGCCCACGAAGTGCGGGCGCGCATCGGCCTCCGGTCGTCGGGAGAGGAAACGGTCAATGCACTCAACCGCTATTTGTTCGTCGAGCAAGGATTCAGAGGCAATACTAAGAATTACTACGAAACGGACAATAGTTACCTCAACCGCGTCATGGACCGGCGGGTCGGGATTCCGATCAGCCTCTCCGTGGTCTACCTGCTCATTGGGCAACGCCTGAACCTGCCGGTATTGGGGATCGGCATGCCCGGGCATTTCCTCGTGAAGTACGAGTCCGACCGCTATAAGATTTTCATTGATTGTTTTAACGGCGGCGCGCTGCTGACCGAGAAGAATTGCGCACGTTTCCTGACAGAAGCGGGATATGGATTCGACGACACGTACCTGCAACCGAGCCCGGTTCGCGCCATCCTTTCCCGGATGGTGAAAAATCTGTTGTCGATTTACGCGAAGACGACCGAGCCGGTGAAGACCGCTCGCCTGACCAGGTATATTGAAATTCTGGGTGGTGAGCCGCGCGAAGAAGGACTGTAGTTTACAGCCTGACGGTCAACAAGTCTCTCCCCTTCCTGATCCTGCCCCCATACCGTTCCCCCGCCTGGGCCTTCACGTCGTACCGGTCCGCGATCGGATAGAAATGCGACAGGATGAGCTGGCCGACGCCGGCTTCCCGTGCGACTTGGCCGCATTGTCCGGCATGCAGATGGACCGGTCCGGGTTTATTGGCGGGAAACGAGCAGTCGAGCACGGCAAGGTCCGCCCCGGCACAGAGCCGGACAAGCCCATCGCAGTATTGGGAATCGCCAGAATAGACCATCGTTTTCCCCTGGTACTCGATCCGATACCCGACGCTCGAAAGATCCGGAACATGGACCACGGGTTTGGGCACGACGCGCGTAGCCCCGATCATGAATGCCTTTGCAGAGACTTCTTTCAAGGTCACCTTGAACGGCGGCCGTGAGAAACTCGGGAAAGTTCCCATGATTGTCTGCAGCAGCCGTATCGTGCCCCGCGGACCGATCAGTGTCATGTCAGGACGATGCCCGCCTTCGTGTTTGGCGTAGATCACCGCGTCGAAGAAAAACGTGATGAAATCGGAAAAGTGGTCCGCGTGAAAATGGGAGAAGAGAATGTGCGTGATCCCGTGCCGGTCCACTCCGGTCTTAATGAGATTCATCAGGGTCCGCGGACCGAAATCCAACAGAATGGCGTGATCCGTCTGCACCAGATAGCCGGCCGCGGCTCGGGTCGGGTGCACATTGGTACCGGAACCGAGAATCGTCAGACGCATAGCTCACACATCGGATACAACAACTCTTGAGAACATGGCAGGATCGTTCTTACGCGCTTAGCTGCTCAAGAATTTTTCGAGCCTCAATCAAGTCTGGATTGGCAACCCGTTCATGAAACCGGGAGCAGACGGTATGCAAAACCGGTTTAGCGGCATCCAACCGGTTCATTTTCCTCAAGAGTCCGGCCATGCTCACCGCGGCTCGAAGTTCAAGCATATTTGCATGCTGATCCTGTGCGATCCTCAGGGCTTCAGCAAAACACTGCTCCGCAGCAGAGACTGACAGCTCGGACTGTTCCAGCAACAGCTCCCCTTTCAGCCGAAGCAGTTCCGCCTGCCAACAGCGTTCTCCCTGGGAGCACACAAGTTTCTGCGCCTCTGACAGTGTGCCCAGCCCTTCATCGATCCGTTTCTGCCGCAAATATATTTCTGCGAGCAGCGCCAGCGTAAACGTGTTGTTGAGACTCGCCCCGGCGGCTTGCGCAGCCGAGAGGCCCTTCACGAGCCTGCCCAGACCTTGCTCTTCCCCCTTTTCAGCCAGAGCCCACCCTTGCAGGGATGTCGCCCACGCTAACGGCACTTCAAATGAGTATTTGGTCGACAGCGCGATGGCTTCTTCAGTGAGATGTAATGTCTGCTCTGTGTCTCGAAGTGTGGAATAGGTCCAGGCCACGGTCGTCAAGGTGAACGCCAACGTGAAGGGGTGTTCCAACTCCCTTGCCATACCAATGGCTTCCCGCGAGAGCGCTTCGACCTGATCGACCTCTCCCAATATCCATAGCGCTCTGGCGAGCATGACTCTCGCGGTGATGCCGGGATCCTGAGTATAGGGAAGGGCCTGTGAGCGATGCCGGACGGGGTCATACAGGGACTTGGCGGCGAGCAAATGGGCTTTGGCTTCATTGAACCGCCCAAGGAAGGAATAGGTCGAGCCGACACTCTCATGCGCGCGAATCAGCATATCCGGATTTTGCTCGCGCGTTGCGAGAGACAAGAGATGTTCAGCCAGGTCGCACGCTGTTGCGAGAGGCCCCCTGACCAGATGGAAGACCCAGAGCCCCCACACTGCGAGAAAGTGATGCCCGGAGTCGCTGTTCGCCTGGGAGAGTTCCTTCGCCCGGAGATAATTGCGCTCGATCTCCTGCGAGGCATATCCTTTCACCGTCACCATAGAGGCTCCCCGCGCGATGAGAAGCTCCAACTCTGAGGCATCTCGCTCGGGGCCCTCCGGCAGATCCCTCACCATTGCCAACGCTCTATTGAAATGGTTCAGCGCTTCGACATTAGCCGACCGATCCGCGTCTCTTCGGGCCGCGAGATGCCAATACATGATGGCCTGGCGGGTCAAGCCTGCCTGTTCAAAGTGATAGGCCAGGAGTTCCGGTTCCAACCGCACACGCTCGGCGAATTTCTCTTCCAGTGTTTTCGCAATGCGGGCATGGAGAAGCCGGCGAGATTTCTTGGGGAGCGTGTTGTAGGCCGCTTCTTGGACAAGCATATGCTTGAATCGATATCGCGAAAGCGATCGTTCACCCTCTTTCAGAATAATCCCCGAAGAAACAAACAGATCGAGCGCGTGGTTGAGATGGCTGTCCGTCACATCGACCGTGGCCCGCAACAGCTCATAGGTGAACTCCCGTCCGATGGCTGCTCCGATCTGAACGATTTCCTTGACCGGCCCCAATCGATCCACCCGCTCCATGAGCAACGCTTGCAGACTGTCCGGAATGACCATGTCCTTCAACGGAGCCTTGAGAGTAAATGAGTCGGTTCCCTCGGCCAGCAATCCGGTCTCCAGGAGATTCTCCGTCAACTCTTCGATATACAGCGGCACCCCGTCGGTCTTGGCCAGAATCGCCTGCTGCACCTCTTGCGGAAGCACCTTTCCTCCGGTCATCGTGGCTATCAGCTCGAGGCTCTGCCGGCGCGGGAGCCGGTTCAATGTCAGAAACGTGACGTGGCTGTATTCCGCCCACACCGGCCTGAAGTCAGGACGAAACGTGATCAGCAGCAACACGCGCATCTGCCTGATCCGGTCGATGATACGCGTCATGAGATCGAGCGTGGTCGGATCAAGCCAATGCGCATCCTCCACGATGAGCAGCACCGGGGAGTGATCCGCCAGCCTCTGCAAATACTGCACGAGCGCTTCCAGAGTCATGTCCTTGCGTTTGTCGGGCGACACGTTCGGCAGCTGGTATCGCTCGTCTCCCCGGATCGAGAGCAGATCCGCGAACAGGGCAATCGTGACGCGGTCGTCGAGGCCGCTGTTGATCACCAGGGTTTCAAGCTTGTGCAGCTGCGTGGGAACGCTATCCTCACCGGCCAACCCCGCTGCCTGGCGCAGATAGGTCATCACGGGATACAGTGCCGTATTGGTATGGTGCGGTGAGCACTGAGATTGGATCGTCTCAAACCGGTCCTCGGTAAGCCGGTCACGCAGATAGCGAACCAGCCGGGACTTGCCGATACCGGCTTCACCGCAGAGAAGCACGACCTGGCCTTCACCGTCGACCGCTTCGCGCCAGCGACCGAGAAGAAGCGCGGTTTCGTGCTCTCTGCCTATGAAATCGGTTAATCGGCCGGATCGATACGACTCGAACCGGCTGGCCGACGGCTTGGCCCTCAATACCTGCCAGACCCGGACCGGCGTCTCGAACCCCTTGAGGGAAACCGTCCCCTGATCGGCAAACTCGAACTCTCCCCCGACAAGACGCTTCGTCACCGAATCAACGATCAGTTGATTCGGCGCCGCCAATCCCTGGAGGCGAGAGGCCAGATTCGGAGTTTCGCCGAACACCGACCGTTCCCTGGCGATGTCCTGTCCGATGATCTCTCCCACGATGACGGGACCGGTCGCGATTCCGATTCGTGTCGCGATTTCAGATTCCTGCTCAGGGCGATCCTCTCGAGGGAGCGCTTTCACCAACTCAATCACGGCCAGTCCGGCATGCACCGCACGCTCCGCATCATGCTCATGGGCATGGGGATATCCAAAATACACCAGGAGTCCGTCACCCATGTATTTTGCGATATAGCCGTTGAATCGGCTGATCGCCTCACCACAGGTATCGAGAAAACGCCGGATGGAGGATTGGAGGTCTTCCGGGTCCAACCGGCGAGCCAGCGCCGTCGAGCCCACAAGATCACAAAACATGACGGTCAATTGGCGACGCTCCGCTTGATCTTGACCGGAAGGGAACGGTGTTGTTTCCGGAACGGTTGCGATAGCTACAGGCTGAAGACCATCGCTGTCGGCCTTTTGTGACAGGTGCGCGATGGCACGCAGGAGTCTTTTCCGATGGCCGAGCAAAACACCCAGGGATGCCAAATCACCGTCGTTCAGTTCGGGCAAGATGTCCCATGTGATGGCGTTCTGCTGAAATACGTCCCGATAGCGATCGAGGCCGAGACTTTCCAGCCATGTCGAGACGCGATCATCCATCATGACGGCTCAAGCCTGGATCGGTGAACACCGGACATGGAGCAATTGCTTCTTGCAGCCTGTAACACGTTGATTGATAATATCGCCATGGCCAACGGTTCTTCCCCGGCAAAGACCGGTCATCGGACCATTATCCGGCACATAGAACACCGGCTCATCTCGATCGGAATGTCGGTGATCGCCTACTTACTCGAAAGAGCCGTGCTGCGCTCGATCAGGCGCGGCAAAACCGCATCGTAGCGTCCGCTGAACCGCCGGCAGAACAACGCACCATCAACGTCCCCGCATCAGATCGAAGACCAGTCCAAGAGTCAGCAGTCCGGCGACGATCCCGAACGTGACCGGTATCCAATCTGCAACTGTTCCAGACATGACCGTGAGCGCACTGGAGAGGATGCTTGTTGCAGCGGCAAAACCCAGCGCAAGGCGCCGTCCCGTCCGTCGAACCATGTCTTCGAGCGAATTGGCCTTGAAATTTACCACCAACTTCTGACCGGGACGAGCGCCGATCAGGTGTTCGATTGCTTCGGTCACCCGTTCGGCTCGCACTTTTAACTTCTGCAACTGATAGGCGATCGCTTTGGGATCGAGCGCCGCCCCCATCTGCTTGATCATGACGCGCATCAAAAACTTGCCCGCGACGTCATAGGGATCAAGTGTTGGGTCAAGATTCGCGGTCGCCAGCTGGACCTGCGCCAGCGCCTTGGCTGCGAGCGTGAGTGAGGCCGGCATCGGCACGCCGTGCCGAAATGCGATCGCGCTCATTTCCTGCAGCAGCGGGCCGATCTGCATCTCAGCGAGAGCCGCCTTGCGGTATTTCGCCATCACTTCGCCGATTTCACTTTGGAACCGTGGGACGTCCAGATCGCTGCGGTCGATCGCACCCGTCATCATCAGTGTGACATCGCTGAGAAACGCGACATCTTCCTTCCACAGCGCCATCAGCAACAACAAGAGATGTTCCCGCACGTTGGCGTCGATGGCGCCGACCATTCCAAAGTCGAGAATGTAAATGCGGTTCTTCCACCACATGAGATTGCCCGGGTGAGGGTCGGCATGGAAGAAGCCGTCGACGACGATCTGCTTGTAGAAACTTTCCAACAGCTGGCGGGCCGCCTCGATACGCTCCTGGCCTTCCGGCGCCTGTGAGATCGGGGCACCTTGGATTTCCTCCATTACCAATAAACGCGAGGACGACAGCTCCCGGTACACAGAAGGGACCGCTAACCGGTCATAGTCTGCGAGCACGGTCTGCATCCGCCCGATATTGTCGACTTCTTGGCAAAAATCGAGTTCTCGCTGGAGCGAAGTGGAGAGGTGCCTGAACACCGCCTCCATGTTCACCACTTGGTTGAGAGCCTGACGTTGCCCCACTTTCTGGGCGAATATCTCGAGGAGGGCAAGATCCTGCTCGATGTCGGCTCGAGCGGTGGGTCGCTGAACTTTGACGACGACTCGATCGCCGTTTTCGAGCGTGGCCCGATGGACTTGGGCGATGGTCCCGGCAGCGAGTGGTTTGGGGTCGATCGACTCAAACACATCCTCCCACGGGACCCCCAACTCCTGTTCGGCAACCCGAACGACTTCACGCTCGGACATGGGGGGCACGTGACTCTGCAACATCGCCAGCTCTTCGATGTATTCCGCAGGAAGGAGATCCGGGCGGGTCGACAGCACCTGGCCGAGCTTTGAGAAGGTCGGGCCCAGTTCCTCCAGCGCCGCGCGCAGGCGTTTGGCCTGCTGACGGCGAATGGAACCGTCCGATTGATCGGGCTGGCTGAAGAGCTCCTTAAGCCCATGCTTCGCCATGACCGTCGCGATATGCATGGCTCGTCCCGCCAGGTGAGGCTCAGACGTTTGAGGTTCACCCTCGGACTGAAGCACTCGCACCGATTCAGAAGCCTGCTCACCCCCGGACAGGAGGGTGTTCACAATAATGACGGTACAATGGGAATTGTGGCTGATGCGGTTCGGTACGTTGCCGAGCAAGAACTCCTTTCGTCCGGCCATGCCCGAATTACCGACCACCAGGACATCAATGGCTTCACGCTCAGCGGCGCGGACGATTGTCAGTGCCGGATCGGGATCAATCGTGACGAGGGCATGCCCTCGCTCTCCAGCCAACTGCCTGACGACAGTGGCGAGCTCATCGTTGGCGGCCGCGGCCCGTGTATGCTCCGCTGCGCCGAATTCCGTGGTGGCCGGGTGGTGCGGCACGATCACCTGCACCACAAACAGCTCTGCCCCGTAGCGGTTGGCGAACTCAGCGGCCCACTGAACAGCGTGGTCTGCCGTTTTGGAGCGGTCCGTGCCTACCATCACGCGTCGTATGGCACTGTTGTGGGGAAGACTATTCATGTTGGCCGCCCTCCGCGAACCACCCTGCCTCAACCGTGCTGGCGAAAGCTGTCCCGCAGGCGCAGGAGGAATGCACACGCCTGCTCTACTTCCTGAGAGCTCAAGGCTCGCTCGAAGAATGGACGAAGGAATTCGACATGCGCCGCGAAGGTTTTGCGAAAGAGCGCATCACCTTTGGCAGTCAGTAAGACCCTTGTAGCGCGGCGATCTTTTCGTATCGTCTCCCGCCTGACCAGCCCCTTCGACACCAGACGATCGAGCACTCCGGTCAAGGTGCCTTTGGTGACGAGGGTTTGCGCTGACAACTCCGAACAGGTCATGCCCTGGGTATCGCCCAGTGTCACGAGCACATCAAATTGAGAAGGGGTCAACTTCATAGATTTAATGTGCCGGCTGCCTGTACGCCAGAAGGCGAGATAGGCCTCGACCAATGGCCGAACGAGCTTGAGGTGAGGATCATCTTTCAGATGCGGCGACTCCACGAACGGAGAATAGTGGGGAAACAGTCGGACCGTCAAGCCGGAACCGGTCCCGAACCGGTCCAAAGGCCTGCCCTGAGCTGGACGGAAGATGCGTTGACGGCCATCGATCTCGACCGTAAGATCCGACTCCATGATGGAACGTGATACACGAGGGCACGCCAATCTGACGTCGATCATCGTCCTCATCGGCCTTGTCGTGGCCGGCGTGTGGGTCTGGAAATGGCTATCGCCCGACACGCAAGACTATATCGTCGATCAGGCTGTACCAATGGCTATGATCGGTCTGGCGCTCGCTGTCATATTGTTCATTCCCATCAGAGCGGTGCTTCGCCGCCGTGCAACGTCTCAAGAACGAACCAAACTGCTGTCATTGTTTGAGCGAGAAACCGTTCAAGACAAGAAGCTGGAGATGGCGTTCGCGTTACTTGAGATGAATGGGTATCGCATTGATGGACTTGAAGCAGCCGTTCCGACCTTAAGAGAGCTGTTTATCACAACCCTACAGCGAGCGTTGGGTGACAAACAGCATCGCATCAGGGGAATGGCGGCCAGTCATCTGGGGGCGTTGCAAGACATGTCGGTGGTGCCGCTACTCGTGAAGGCCCTGGAAGATGACCACGCCTACGTGCGTTCCTGCGCCGCGCTGGGGTTGGGGCGGCTACGGGCAACCGAAGCACGTGAACGGTTACAGTTCGTGATGGAACAAGATTGGGATCAAACCGCAAGAAGTAGAGCGAGGGAAGCGCTGGAACGGATGCGAGGGTGAAGACTACGCAGTTTGAGGCTTGAACTCTTCCGAAATCCACTCAAGCAGAACAATCTCTGGCCGGCAGTTCAAGCGAAACGGAAGAAAGGACCAACCCAACCCGCGGTTGACATAGAGCCTGTGTCGGCCGGATTCGTGCCAACCGTCCACACGGCCATTACATCCGGGAGGAAGCCAGAAGGTGGGAATGCCCGGCACTCTCCACTGGCCTCCGTGGCTGTGCCCGCACAGAATCAAGTCGATGTCGTGATGCGCTTCCACATAGTCCAAAATGTTCGGGGCGTGAGCCAGCAGGAGAATAAACCGGCGGTCGGCACGCGCAGGCACACATCGGAGATCGGCCCGATGCAGAGAGGGATCATCGACTCCCACAACGATCAATTCCGCCGTTCCTACCGAGAGCCTGGCGCTTTGGTTCATCAACAAGGTAATCTTGTGCCGGTCGGCCAACTCGGCATATTGCGCGATACTCACGCCGCTATAGTGGTCGTGATTCCCTAACGTCATGTAGACAGGCGCAATAGCGCGCAGCCGCTCGAGAAATCGAAAGAGGTGGGGCAGGCCTTCAGGGACGTTCAGCAAATCCCCTGTGATAAAAATCCAATCGGGGTGCAGTTCATTCACGGTCTCGACAATACGATCATGCCGTGAATGATAGCGGTCCAGGTGCAGATCCGTGAGATGGACGGCACGACGACCGGCGAGAGATGGATGGGTATGGGTCAGAACAGAGACATCATGTTCGGACAAACCCCATTCCCAATGGGGCACAAGACTGAATGCCCGATACAGCGGTTCGCTGAGGCAATAGCCGATATACGATCGCACACGATCAGGCCATGACACCGTCTGTCGTCGGCTCATTCTCCAACCCGTGATTGGCCCGGTCGTTTCGCCATGGACAGGAGAAGTATACCATGGGACTTTTCCTGAACAGTTCTGACGGGTTAGTGACGCGCAGGGCGGTCACTGCAAGAGGTGCGGACGAGTGATGCAACCGCTCTACCCCTTTCTCACCAGCAGCATCCCTGGAATCGGCGGCCATATTCGCACGGTACCTGAGGACTTTCAGGTCGAGGAACGGCCGCTCTACTTGCCGTGTGGGGACGGAGAACACCTCTACATCAAAGTCACCAAACGGCTGCTGTCCACACCGGATCTCGTCAAGATGATTTCCGCCGCCGTCGGCGTGAAGGCGCAGGGCATCGGAACTGCCGGACTCAAAGACGCACGGGCTGTCACTACCCAAATGCTGTCTCTGCATTTCGTGACGCCCGAACAGCTCGGTCGCCTGAAGACCGACGATCGGATCCTGTCCATCGACATCCTGGGACGCCACCGGAATCGGCTGCGGCCCGGGCACCATGCGGGCAACCGGTTCCGTCTGGTCATCCGCGACATCGCCGATCATGCGCGATCGACCGTGCCCGACGTGCTGAAAACTCTCCAGCGACGAGGGGTCCCCAATTACTTCGGCCCGCAACGGCAAGGCAAGAAGGGCGACAACTATCTCGTCGGCGCAGCATTGCTGTCCGACACAGCCAAGCGGGCGCACCTGAGCCGCGCGAAGCGGATTTGGTACCTCAATACGTTCCAGTCGCATCTCTTCAACAACATTCTGGCTCAACGGATCGATTCGATCGACCGGGTCTTTGTTGGAGATTGGGCGATCAAAACAGACAACGGCGCCTGCTTTCACGTCGAGAATGCCGAGCAGGAACAGCCCCGCGCGGATCGTTTCGAGATTAGTCCGACGGGGATTTTGTTCGGCTCACGGGTATCCTGGGCCGACGGGGAACCGGGACGGATCGAAGAGGCTGTCATGACGGACGCGGGGACGACAAAAGAGGCCCTTGTTGCGGCGGCAAAGACCTGCGGGTTTCGCGGAGAGCGGCGGGCTTTGCGGGTTCCCTTGGCAGAACTTGACTGGTCGCTGGACGGTCCGGACCTGACCCTTTCGTTTACACTTCCTCCCGGCGCCTACGCCACGAGTGTGCTCCGAGAACTGACGAAAGCCGATACGATCGCCTCGTAGTAATTTCGAGTTCAATCCGGCCATCCAGCACCTGCGTGGTAGAATGCAGGCACAAACCGAAAGAGCCGGCCCATGAGTCTCCATCAAGAAACCGTCCTCCTGAGTGGACACATCATCGACTCGCTACTCTTAGCCAAAGTGCTGGACATCATCCTGATGATGGGTGGCACCTTCGACCTGGAAGATGTGCATATCGGCAAAACACGAGAGGAGCCCTCCCGTGCCCGCATCGCCGTTCAGGCCGGTTCGAAGGCGCTGCTGGATGACATTCTCAAAGCGATCCAACCCCATGGAGCGGCTATCGAGCGTGAGGCCGATTGCAGATTCGAGTCCGCGCCGGCCGACGGCATCTTCCCGGACGATTTTTATGCCACCACGCATTTGCCGACCCAAATCCGAATCCATGGACGATGGGTGGATGTCGATCGGATCGAAATGGATCTCGGCATTCTGGTGGACGAACAGGCATCCGTCGTGCGGGCTGTCCCGATGGGAACGGTCCGCCGTGGAGAACGGATTGTCATCGGCCGCGACGGGGTGCGTATTATTCCATTGCAACGGCCACGCGAGCGGGACGTGTTCGGATTCATGGAATCGCAAGTCTCGGCGGAACGGCCTCATGGCCACGTAATCGCCGATATTGCCGCCCGGATGCATCAATTGAGAGAACGGCACAGACAGGGCCAGGCAGAGTCGAACGTGCTGCTGGCGGGAGGGCCTGCGATCATTCATGCCGGCGGGCGAGAAGCGCTGGTCTGGCTGATCGAGGAAGGCTTTGTGCACGTGCTGTTTTGCGGCAATGCGCTGGCGGCCCATGACATGGAGGCGGATCTCTACGGCACCTCCTTGGGCTATGGGCTCACCGCCGGTCGGGCGGTGCCCCATGGCCATGAGCATCACTTGCGAACGATCAATCGGATTCGTGCGATTGGAAGCATTGAGCAGGCAGTAGCTTCGGGAGTAGTGAAGCAGGGTATCATGGCATCCTGTGTCCGACAGGGAGTTCCTGTGGTCATGGCAGGGACCATTCGTGATGACGGCCCTCTCCCCGGTGTGATCACCGATTCGGTTCGTGCGCAGGATGCCATGCGTGCCGTGATTCCCGGCGTTGGTCTGGCCCTGTTGGTTGCATCGACACTGCACTCGATCGCGACCGGCAATCTCCTGCCGGCCACGGTGCCGACAGTCTGTGTGGACGTGAATCCCTCCGTGCCGACCAAACTGGCGGATCGCGGCAGCTTTCAAGCTGTCGGTCTCGTCATGGACGCGGCCTCGTTCCTGTCGGAATTGGCCCGGCTCCTGGGGAGACCAGTATGAGCCGCCTGCTCATCTGCCCGCCGGACTTCTTCGGAATCGAATACGAAATCAACCCCTGGATGCGGCTCAGCAATCGGGTCGACCATGAACAGGCCGTCAAACAGTGGCACGGACTGATGCGCGTCTTTGAGCATGATGTGGGGGTCACGCTTGAACGAATGACGCCGGTGGCGGGACTGCCCGATTTAGTGTTCACCGCCAATGCCGGTATCGTGGTCGACCGCACGGCGGTCGTCAGCCGCTTTCGTTATCCTGAACGGCAGCGGGAGGAAGTGCATTTTGAAAGCTGGTTTCGAGATCACGGGTACGAGGTGGTGACACTGGACAAGGAGTTGTATTTTGAAGGCGCAGGAGACCTCTTGGGGTTTCCGGACTGTTGGTTCGGCGGCTATCGCCAACGGTCGGATATACGCGCCTTCCCATTCCTGAGCGAACGGTTCCGTCGGGAAATTATTCCGCTCGAACTCGTCGATGCGCGCTTTTACCATCTCGACACCTGCTTCTGCCCCTT
>JAYWIP010000233.1:0-24164 GCA_039794465.1 Nitrospira sp. | reverse complement strand
GTGCCCATACCATAGCGATTGTTCTCGCAGATAAAGATGACCGGCAGTTTCCACAAGGCGGCCAGGTTGAACGCCTCGTGTGCCTGCCCGCTGGGCAGGGCCCCTTCCCCGAAAAAACAGACCGTGACCAGGTCAAGCGATTGATACTTGTTTGCGAAGGCCAGGCCTGTTGCGAGCGGGATGTGCCCTCCGACGATGGCGTACCCGCCCATGAACCGATGTGGCAGATCGACCAGGTGCATCGATCCGCCCCGGCCTTTGCAGAGGCCGGTCGCCTTGCCGAACAACTCGGCCATCACCCGGCCCGGATCGGACCCGCGCGCAAGACAATGTCCGTGGTCGCGGTAGGCGCTGATGACGTAATCGTCCGGTCGGAGGGAGGCGACGGCGCCGACCGCAATCGCCTCCTCACCGATATACAAGTGAAGAAAGCCGGCAATCTTCGCAAGGGCGTACATCTCCGCCGATTTCTCTTCGAATCGACGGATCATCAACATCTGACGATAGAGCAACAGTAGATCGGCTGTGTCCATGTTGACCATTATGCAAGTCGGCTCACCGCCGATTCAACCGGCATCGTCCGACAACCGGGAAGGACCGCCTCAGTGCGGAAGAGCCTGGAGCCATTCCGTCAGGCGAAGATTCTCGGCATAATCCACCGGGCAATCGATTACCACCGGCACGGTACTCTTCAGTGCTTCGGCGAGCATGGGCCGAAGTTCGGATTGGTCGTTCACGCGATACCCGACAGCGCCGAAACTCTGGGCATAGCGCACAAGATCGGGATTGCCGAAATCCACTGATGACGTCCGTCCGAAACGCACCTGTTGCTTCCAACGGATCACGCCGTATCCATCGTCCCGCCAGACCAGAATGACCAGCGGTAATCCCAGACGCACCGCTGTCTCCAGCTCCTGCGAGTTCATGAGAAAACCTCCGTCGCCGGTCACCGCCACCACGCGCCGTCCGGGGTACAGTAACTTCGCGGCGATCGCGCCCGGCACAGCAATCCCCATCGCAGCAAAGCCGTTCGAGATGATGCATGAATTGGGAACCTCGCACGGAAACATCCTGGCCATCCAGAGCTTATGCGCGCCGACGTCACAGATCACCAGATCGTCAGGCTCAAGCACAGCGCGCAGATCCTGCACGATGTGCTGCGGCCGCATCGGCCAGGACCGCGTGACGGCCAGCTCGGCGTCCAATCCATCGACGACCGTCTTCCGGGCCTCCCGGGCCCATGGGGCATCGAACGGCATTACCTTCTCCGCGAGAGACTCCAACGAAAGACGGAGATCCCCCAGCACGCCGACCTCAACGATGTAGTGCGCGTCGACCTCTGCCGGTGACACATCAACGTGCACGATGCGCTTATCCCGGCGCGGGTTCCAGAGACACGGCGCGTATTCCACGAAATCGTATCCCAACGCAATCACCGTGTCCGCCTGCTCCATGACCACCGAGGCGTAATCTCGTGCTTGAAGGCCGATCGTGTACAAAGACAGCGGATCACTGTCCGGAAGCACCCCTTTGGACATGAAGGTGTGGAGCACAGGAATCTGCAGGCGCCGCGCAAAGCGTCGAACCGCCTCGTGCGCACAACCGCGAATCACGCCGTTACCGGCAAAGACGACAGGGCGCTGGGCGGCGGCGATCGCTCGAACTGCTCGGGAGACCTGGCTGGGTGCCGGCTCAGGCGTGACCGGCGCTTGTACAAAGAGCGGCTCCATCCCGCCGGCATCGCCGAGCTCTTCATCTGCCACATCTTCCGGAAGCTCCACATGAGTCGCACCCGGCTTTTCGGCCTGCGCAATCTTGAACGCCTTTCGAATCGCTTCGGGAATGACCTCTGCCTTGGGAATCGATGCATTCCATTTGGTGACAGGCTTGAACATCGAGATCACGTCGATGTACTGGTGCGATTCCTTATGGCGGCGATTCAACGCCGCCTGACCGGTGAGGGCAACCAGAGGAGCCCGATCCAGGTTGGCATCAACCACGCCGGTCAGCAGATTGGTCGCCCCGGGTCCCAGCGTCGCCAGGCAAACCCCCGCCTTGCCGCTCAGTCGCCCATAGACGTCGGCCATGAAGGCCGCCCCCTGTTCATGCCGCGTCTCGATAAAGCGAATGCGGGAATCGAGGAAGGCATCCATCAGTTCCAGCGTTTCCTCGCCGGGCAGGCCAAAGACAAGCTGGACGCCTTCATTTTCCAAACATCGAACCAGCAGTTCTGCCGCCTTCATGGGCACCTCTTTCGTCGCCAACTACCGTGCGTGTTCGCGCTGGCCTGAATCGCAGTCCTGTTACAACAAAACTCCAAACTTGCAACGATTGTATCAAGCAGGTGCGGCTGACGAACAGACCGATAGTGAAGCAAGCTGGACTAGCACCGTAGCATTTCTCCCGAACGGGAAACGGTCAAAAGTGCGCGCTGTTCCATTGGGTCCGTGAGTCTGGACCCTTTAGTTGGGAAATTCGTATGCCGGGGCATAACCGAAGTCAAACTGACCCATTACCCGGCTTGACACCGCCTTGAACCAGGTGCTACCACCATCGGCATGGTACAGGTCGAAGAACCGTCCGTGAGGCAGGAAGCACCTGCTCCGCCCCAAGCCGTCTCGACGTGGTCGGGACCGGCCCGCGAACAGGCCGTGCAGCGGATGTTCACAGCCATCGCCGGTGTGTACGACCTGAACAACACGCTCTTGAGCTTCGGGCTCCATTATCGTTGGAAGAAGATCGCCGCCTCGTTCGTCACGCCGGTCGACCAAGGCACGGCGCTGGATGTCGGAGCCGGCACGGCGGACCTCGCGCTGCTCGTTGAGCCGCGAATGGGCTCTCAGGGACGCGTGGTTGCGTCCGACCTGAACTATGCCATGCTGGCTGAAGGGCTCAAGAAGGTCAGCGGCAAGGGACGGGCAAACACCATCACCTGCTTGCAGGCGAGTGCGGAGCACTTGGGCTTCGCTGACAACACGTTCGATGCGGTCACGACCGGTTTCTGCATGCGCAACGTCGGCAACCTGCCGCAAGCGGTCAGTGAGATTCGCCGGGTCATGAAACCAGGCGGCCGGTTTGTCTGTCTGGAGTTCTCCCGGCCGGTCTTCGGGTGGCTACGGGCTCTCTACGATTGGTACTCGTTCACGCTCTTGCCCTGGGTGGGCACGAAAGTCGCGCGCGACCGCACCGGCGTCTACGAATACTTACCCGCGTCGATCCGTACCTTTCCGGATCAGGAACGGTTCTGCCAAGTCCTGCGCACGGCCGGCTTCCAACACGTCGAGTACCGCAATCTCACCGGCGGGATTGTGGCAATCCATATTGCCGTCAAGTGAAGGACTGAGTGCTGAGGCATGAGCTTCAGGAGTCGGGAATCCGCCCTCAGTCCTCAGTCCTGAAACACGTATGAATTCCATTCTCTACATCTTCCTCCCCTGTAAGAAGGTCTATCCCATCGGGATTACCTATCTGGCTGATTTCATCCATCGGCGGAAGCCGGAGGTCCGTCAGCGCATTCTCGATCTCTCGCTCTTCCCTGTCGCGCAACGGAGCCAAGCCATCCGGGACGCCGCAACGGAATTTAAGCCGGATCTGGTCTGTTTCTCCTGGCGGGACATCCAGATTTTCTCACCGCATGAGGGCGACTCTTCGCTGGAGCACGCGTTTAATTTCTATTTCGCCAGCAATCCGTTCAAGAAAATCGCCGCATCCATCGAGGGCGTGAAGCAGCTCTATCGCTATTACAGCCACATCTATACGATCCTGTCGTACCCCTGGCTGATCCGCAAAGAGTTCCCCAAGAGCCAGATCATGATCGGCGGGGGAGCCTTTACAGCCTTTGCCGATCAGTTGATCGAAAAGCTGCCGGAAGGGACGATCGGCCTTCTCGGTGAAGGAGAAGACGCCATCCTCAAGGTGATCGAAGGCCGATCAATCGAGGACGAGCGGTACATCGTCAAAGAAGGGAAGCAGATTCGGAAAGGCAATCAGGGATCGCCCGCGCTGCTCGACGCCCTCACGGTGGATCTGCCTTATCTGACCTCGATCTTCCCCCAGTATCGCGAATACGCCGGCGAATCGATCGGTGTCCAATCGAAGCGCGGCTGTCCCTACGACTGTGCCTTCTGCCTCTATCCCTATATCGAAGGCAAGCGCGTCCGGTATCGCCCTCCGGCAATGGTGGTGAAAGATATTTCACAGCATTACCACCAATGGGGCGCGCGCCGGTTCTGGTTTACCGACGCGCAATTCATTACCGGCAAAGAAGCCTATCCACAATGCACCGAGATTCTGGAGCGGATCGTCAGTGAACAATTAGACATCGAGTGGTCCGGCTACATTAGAACCTCGTTGATTACGCCTGAGCTGGCCAAGTTGATGGTCCGATCCGGCGTCGGCGATCTGGAGGTGGCCATTACCTCCGGCTCACAAGAGGTCCTCAACAACCTGCACATGGGCTTCAAGCTCGAACGACTCTACGACGGCTGCCGTTACCTCGCAGAGGCGGGATTCAAGGGCAAAGTCATCCTCAATTATTCGCTCAACAGCCCGAAAGAAACGGAAGAAAGTCTGCTCCAAAGTGTGGAGTCCTATAAGATGGTGGCCTCGATCCTTGGTGAAGAGCGGGTGTTCCCCTTGATGTTCTTCCTGGGCATCCAACCGAACACGGATCTGGAGCAGCGGCTGCTTGAAGAGGGCTACCTGTCGGCAGGCTATAACCCGCTGATGCTGACACCGACCAGCATCAGGAAGCTGCTCTATAACCCCGCTCCGCTCAACAAAATCATCGCCACGGCCTGTCTCAAGGCCTGGGAACGGAAGGAGGGCAGCCGTGATCCCCGCCGATGGACGGGCTCTCTCTCGCAGACGACTGACACGTCCAGCGCCTATGCAGACAAGAGCTTGAGCAAGGGAATTGAAGGCAACTCCGGGCGGGACGCCCTGCTGTCGCTGGAAGAAATCATCCGCTCGCGGAGGCCGACCCCCTCTCCCTCCCGGACAGTTGAACCAAGAGCGACGTCAGCCGGCTGACCATTTACGCCCCGCTCGTCCCCTCCTTGCATTCCAGTTCTAGCAGGTGCTATCATCCGCTTTCTTTGAGGCTGGCGTATTAGTTCAACCAGTTGGTTTTTCACGGGATTATGTCCGTGTCCCCCTGTTGCTGACAGCGCCCAAGGAGGCGCCTCATGTATAAGACAATCTATATCCCGGTCGATAACTCTGACCATTCCAATACCGCCGTGGATGTTGGCGTTCACATGGCCAAGATCTTCGGCTCTAAAATCGTGGGTAGCCACGTGTATGCCGCCAAGATGCACGACAAGCGCTTCAAGCAAATGGAGGCGGGACTGCCGGAGGAGTATCACGACGAGAAGGAGCTCGACCGCCAGCGTCAGATCCACGACTCGCTGATCACCCGCGGGTTGCAAATCATCACCGATTCCTACCTCGACTACGTCGACAAGAAATGCACCGAGTCCAATCTGCCGATCGAACGCCGGTCGCTCGAAGGGCGGAATTGGAAGGTGCTGTCCGAAGACATCAACACCAACGGGTACGACCTCGTCATCATGGGCGCGTTGGGTGTGGGAGCCGTGAAGGATAGCGTCATCGGCAGCAACACAGAACGGGTGGTGCGCCGGGTCCGCAACTCCGACATGCTGATCATCAAGCATACCCAGCCGATGACGACCGGCAAGATTGTCGTGGCAGTGGACGGCAGCCCCTATTCCTTCGGCGGATTGATGACCGGTCTCCAATTGGGCAAAGCATTGAACATGCCGGTTGAAGCGATCTCGGCGTTCGACCCCTATTTCCATTATGCCGCGTTTCACAGCATTTCCGGCGTGTTGAACGAGGAAGCGGGTAAGGTCTTCCGGTTCAAGGAACAGGAAAAACTGCACGAGGAAATCATCGACAGCGGCCTGGCCAAGATCTATCAATCCCACCTCGACATCTCACGTGAGATCGCCCAGGCCGAGCAAACCGACGTGAAAACCACCCTGCTCGACGGCAAGGCCTTCGAGAAGATCATCCAATACGTGCGCAAGGACATTCCGGCCCTGTTGATCGTCGGCCGCATCGGCGTCCACAGCGACGAGGATATGGACATCGGTAGCAACACGGAGAACCTTCTCCGCAGCGCGCCTTGCAATGTGCTGGTCTCAAACCGCAAATACGTGCCGCCGATCGACACCCAGGCGGAATACACGATCGCATGGACGGAAGAAGCCCTGCGCCGGATGGAAAAGATCCCCGTCTTCGCGCGCGGCGTCGCCAAGACGGCCATTCACCGGTATGCCATCGAAAAAGGCCATACGATCATCAGCAATACGGTCGTGGATGCGGCGGTCGGCCACATCCTGCCCAAAGGCGCCATGGACGCGATGCGCGCCTTAGGCGGAAGCCTTGACGCAGCCGGCATCGACCGTGACAGGATGCAGGCCGACGAAGCCGTGACGAAGGATCTCATGGGCCCGACATTAAGCGGGATCATGACCCAGATCGTCGAGGAGAAGCCCAAAGAGATCAATGCCGCCACCCAGGCCTATCTGGACCGCATGAGCCAGAACTATTTCGTCTGCGACGGCTGCGGCTACATCGGCAAGGGGGACGCGCCGGTCAAATGCCCGGTCTGCGCAGCCGACGGCGCAAAATTCAAACAAGTCGACAAGAAGATTTTCGAAGTGGCTGCCACGGCCGAGGGCGAACTGGAAACGGACATCGCCTATGACGACGTGCCGATGCAATGGACGAAAGACGCGAAAGAAGCGATCCGGGCTGTTCCGGCCGGGTTCCAACGCCGCCGCGCCAAGGCCAAGATCGAAAAGAGCGCGCGCAAGCTCGGGATGACGACCATTACCTTGGAGTACGCCGCGCCGATGATCAAAGAAGCGGCAGCCGAGGACTACCAGCCGATCTTCGCCAACAAGGGCACGGGGACGTCCGCCGAGGCGGAGGCCAAGCTGACTACCGTGAACAGAGACGGCTCAGATGGGAAGGCGGCTCAGGAGCAAATCACCGGGAAGAACGGCAACGGCCATTCCGAATCATCTCCCTACACCTGGGCTGCTGATGCGCAGGCCAGGTTGGACCGGGCGCCGGAAGGCTTCATGCGGGACTGCACAAAAGCCCTGATCATCAAGCACGCGGAAAAGATCGGCGTGACGCACATTACGCTCGAAGTCGCCAATGAAGGAATTGAACAGGCGAAGGGATATATGGCCGACGCCATGAAGACCGGCGACCTCAAGAGCATGATCGCAAACCTCACGGGAAAGGGAAGTGCCTAGTGCAGGACACGAAGTTCTGAGTCTTGACCTCACCGATCGGGATCTTTCCCTTACTCAGCACTCACGTCTCAGCACTCAGTACTGACGCGTATGGGTAAATCGCTTCCCATCTTCGACGGCTCTTCCCTCCGCGGCGCCCTGGGATCACTGCAGCAACAAGTCACCAACGTTTTCACGCCCACCCCGCACGTCAACGGCCCTTACGACGGCCGAACGGTCGATGATTTCAAACCGTACCTGGTGGCGCTGAACCTGACCAAGCGCTGTAACCTCAAATGCGACCATTGCTATCTCGACGCGACAACCAAGGCGGCCGGCGGCAATGACGAACTGTCCACAGACGAATGTTTCCGGCTCATCGACCAAATCGCCGAGGTCAATAAAGGGTGCCTGCTCGTTATCACCGGCGGCGAGCCGCTGGTCCGCCCGGATATCCTCGATATCGCGCGCTACGCCGTGAAACTCGGCTTCATGGTCGTTTTCGGAACCAACGGTATGCTCATCGACGACCGGATGGCGAAGACCCTGGTTGAGATCGGCGTGATGGGTGTGGGCATCAGCATCGATTCGCTCGATCCGGCCAAACACAATGCCTTCCGCGGCGTCCCCGGCGCATGGGAAGCGGCGATTGCGGGGATCGAGGCCAGCAAACGCAACGGCCTCCAATTCCAAATCCACTTCAGCGCGCAGCCGATGAACTACCAGGAACTACCGGCTGTCATCGACTGGGCCCATCGGCTCGGCGCCCGCGTGCTGAACGTCTTCTTCATGGTCTGCACGGGCCGCGGGGAAGAATTGACCGACATCACACCGGCGCAGTACGAAGAAGTTCTCGGCTATCTTGTTACCTGCCAGGACAATTACCAGGGCATGCTCGTCCGGGCCCGTTGCGCGCCCCACTTCAAGCGGCTGGCTTACGAGAAGGACCCCAATTCGCCAATTACGAAGGCCACCGGCTATATGGGCGGCGGGTGCTTGGCGGGGACGAACTATGCCCGCGTCACGCCCAACGGCGAATTGACCCCCTGTCCCTACATGCCCCTGTCGGCTGGGAACGTCAGGCAGGACAGCTTTGCCGATTTGTGGAATCGATCCGATATCTTCAACTCCTTCCGCTACCCGCAGCTCAAAGGTAAATGCGGCGAGTGCGAATACAGCGACATCTGCGGAGGCTGCCGGGCCCGTCCCTATGTGGACCACGGAGACTGGCTGGATGAAGACCAGTGGTGTCTGTATACGCCCAAGGGCGGCGAGAAGATCAAAGTGGCGTTCAACACGCCGGAAGAGGCCGAGGTGGCTTGGGACGAGGCATCGGCGCTGCGCTTGAGCCGCATCCCCTACTTCCTGCGCGCGATGGTGAAAAAAGGTGTCGAGAAGCACGCCCGTGAAAACAACGTTGCCCTCATTACCGTTGAATTGATGGAAGAACTGCGCAAGAAACGCTTCGGCAACGATGCACCGGTGTTCAAGTTCTAAGCGTATCTCGGCGCTCGTGAGGCGTATCTCGCAATAACGAAGTTATGAGAGCTCGAAACCAGATTTTGTGCGCTTCACGCTTCACGCTTCACGAATAACGGCACCAATGGACGCTCTAGAAAGCCTTTCCCTCGATCTCCGCACGCTGATCCCGATCTTCAACCACTGGCTTCATCTCCTGTCGGCGGTGATCTGGATCGGCGGGTTGGCCTTTCTCGTCATGGCGGTCACACCAGGGCTGCAAAAAGCCGTAGCAAAGGACCAGATCAAGCCCATCACCGACGCGTTTTACCAGCATTACAAGAAGGTCGCCGGCGTGCTCCTCGTGGTCCTGCTCTTCACCGGGGGCATCAACTTGCACTACGTCAATCAAGTCATTACGTCGCAAACCGGCGCCGGCATGCAGCATCATGCCAAGTATCTGATCGTCTTCTGTATCAAGCTGCTGCTCGTCCTTGGGCTCCTCACACTGTTCCTCTATACCGTAATTTTCAAATCCGACGACCATGCCGAGGAAGGCGAGTCGTATGAAGCCATCCCGTTCCAGCGTGCCGCACTGTGGATGGGCGTCTTCATCATCCTCTGTGCTGCTGCGATGAAACACCTGCACCAGTAGGGTCGCACACTTCTGTCACCTCGCCTTCTGTATCGAACAAGATACCCCTCCTGGTACCTCATCCGATACAACGGGACAGTCGCACCTCACGTTCCTTCTCTGACAGTTCACGCGAATCGGCTATTCTCGCCGCGAATCAATCGGTTTCGTCTTTCCCAATCACGGCAGAACAATATGCTCGATGGCATGACCGTTGCTCAGTCCTCATTTCGTGATTTATCCGAGAGGAGACACACAACCGGATCACGTTGAGGCGATGTGGTGAGCCGGCAACCTTCTACATGACGGCAAGCGATTCCGTCCCTTGCCGTCGACGTTGCTCTTGGACTTGCCCTCCAGAGCAAGGTTGTTGCCTCAACCCGTTGCCAGCAGCGCCATGCCTCTAATGAGGCATGGCGCCATGTTCTCCTATGGAGTGGAGCAATAGAACAAGCCCGGCCGGCTCAGCATGGCTATGGAGAGGGAGGACTCATCCGCTACCTATCAACTAGCGAGACGGCCTCGACCCGGAAAATGCCCGCTTGAAGACGGTCTTGAGTCCGAAGTAGCCGATGGAGTCTTTCAAGTTGGAATAGAGCCGTTTGACAGGGTTCATGTGGGGATCGGTGACATATTCCATCGTCAGGGCGATCCGCTCTTCCCCTTCGCCCAACGGCGTGACGGCATGCCACAGCTTGTCACCGTTGAAAATCACCAAATCGCCTGGTTCGGTCACCAGTTCAAGATGGCGAGGCTGTTTTGTCGGATGGTCCTTAAAGAGCTCGCAGACCAGTTTACAATGCGTAGACCGGTCGACCAGCCCCATGAGAATCGTATAGCGGGCCCCCTTGTAGTATGACGTATCGTAATGAAATCCAATGTGATCCCCGGGCTCTGTGTAGTAGTAGAGCGCGCAGGAATGGGGGTCATTGTCCGGGCAGAATCTCAGCTCGGCGTTCGTGAGGCGGCTGAGGAAATTCTTGAACGAATCAGACCGGTACAAATCGAGAAAGAGCGGGGCTTTTTCCTGCACCGTATAGTAGCTGACACTGCCCCCCTTCTTGTGGCCAGGAATATAGTTGCGATTGAGGTCCCCTTTCATGGCCTGAGCCTTAGGCGCAAACGTCTGTTCCACGAATGCCCTCGGCAGGAACTGCGGGATAACCAGAAACTCGTTCTGCTCCCAATAGTCCCGGTGCAGTTGCCCGAAATCTAATTGAGTAACGGCCCGCTCAACGGCCTCCGCAACGATATTGGAATGAACCGCCGTTATCATACGCCGCCCCTTCCGCCACGTTCGTTAATCGTCATGTCTGCTGCACACTGTGATGGGCGTTGTGCTCCTATGGCCCATTCAGCACCGGAGCCTTGACCACTTCGACATCCGGTGGCGCTTTAAAATCGAATACCTCGTTCCCTAAACCTTGGTTCGGCTTCAACGCGGAGAATTCAAAGGTGGCCACGTTGCCGCTGATTTCATGCAGCGACACGGTGCGCAGAAAATACGTTTTGGGAAAGACTTCGACGACGATCCGCTGAAGATTGCGCGTCGATTCATGCTCCTTGTCTTTCGGAACCAATGTAATCAGGCGAATGCCGCCGGTTCCCCGTTCTTTTCCCGTCGTCGGCTGAATGTCGAACGATTCGTCCAATTTACCCGCACCCTGTAAGAGTTCAAGAGGCGCGTTGGAGGCCGCCATCTGTGTCAACTTCCCCACCAGCACCTGCTTGTGTTCCGGCACATAGACTTTGACGTCGTCCCGCATGACGTATATTTGTTCCGTCGCCGGATCGAGATAGTCCCATCGCAGCCGTCCCGGCTTCTTGATGTACACCCGGCCGGAGGAGGTCACCGGCCGTTCAAATCCTTCGATCTTTGTCGTCTGAACGAAGTCGGCTTGCAGATCCTTGGTCTTTTCGTACCGTGCCTGGATCTGCTTCACCACATCGCGGGCCTCTTGCCAGGCCTTGTCACCATCGGAGGCGGCGCCCCCCCAGGCGACCGTCGTACACAGCACACTGACCAGGATACCCGCCCACCGGGCACTCATGCTTCCGCAGCTCCTACAGGACCCCGTCGTCCCAAGACTTCCCGACGCCCATCCCGGCCCGCTGCACCGACGATGCCTTCCGTCTCCATCTGTTCGATCATGCGGGCGGCGCGCGGATAGCCGACCCGCAACCGGCGTTGAATCAGCGAGGCTGACGCTTGTCCGGTCGTAAGCACCAGCTCCTTCGCCTGTTCATAAACTTCGTCCTTCGCTTCCTCTTCTGCTGCTTCGTCGGCCTTGAGCGATTGCAACTCCTGATTGTAAACCGGCATGGCCTGTTGCTTCACAAATTCAACGACCGCGCGCACGTCGTCGTCAGACACGTAGGATCCATGCAGGCGCACAAGGCGTCCTGTTCCTGAAGCCAGATAGAGCATATCGCCTTGACCAAGCAGGGCTTCGGCGCCGTTGGCATCCAGGATCGTCCGCGAATCCGTCTTCGAAGAAACTTGGAAGGCAATGCGGGCCGGGAAATTCGCCTTGATCAGCCCGGTCAGCACATCGACGGAGGGCCGCTGGGTGGCCAACACAAGATGAATGCCCGAGGCCCGCGCCATTTGAGCGAGCCGGGCGATTTTGTCCTCCACGTCCTTGGGTGCCACCATCATCAAGTCCGCCAACTCGTCGATCATCACGACAATGAACGGCAGGGGTTCCGGCGGTGTCGACTTCGGCTGCATACATCCGGGCTCGCCCTCGGCGATCGTGGTTTCACCGGCGGACAGACGTTCCTCCTCGGATAGAAACTGCATCGGCAGTTCGGTCTGCTCGACCGTCGGCGACGGTCGCTCGGCAAAGGCTTCATGCAGACCGGCCACTTTGCGGTTGTACGCCTCGATATTCCGCACACCGGCTTCAGCCAGCAGCTTATACCGCCGTTCCATTTCAGCCACCACCCAGCCCAGTCCCTTGGCCGCCGCCTTGGCATCCGTGATGACAGGGCGGAGCAGATGCGGGATCCCTTCGTACGATTGAAATTCCAGCATCTTCGGATCGATGAGCAGCAGCTTGACCTCGTTGGGCTTGGCGGAAAACAAGATGCTCAGCAGCATCGTATTCAAACTGACGCTCTTGCCGGCTCCCGTTGCACCGGCGACCAGCAAATGCGGCATCGTTTTGAGATCCGCCGTCACCGGTGCGCCGAAGATGTCCTTGCCCAACGCCATCGTGAGCTTCGAACGTGCCCTGTTGAACGCGCTGCTCATGACCACTTCTTTGATCGACACCGTTTCACGTGATCGATTGGGCACCTCGATCCCCACCACTGATTTGCCGGGGAGCGGCGCCACGATGCGAAGGCTCACAGCCTTAAGCGCCAGCGCCAGGTCATCGGCAAGGCTCACAATGCGGGCCACCTTGGTCCCGGGCGCCGGCTCAAATTCGTACATCGTCACCACCGGGCCGGGCCGGACTTCCGTCACTCGGCCATTGATCCCGAAACTCGCCAGAGCTTTGGATAGGACATCGGACTGGGCCTTCAACTCGTCATCCGACATGCGGCTCAACGGACCGGAAGGGTCGCTCAAAATTGTTTCAGGATCAGGAAGACTGTATTCGCCGGCTTCGACCGGCGCAGCCACAGCTTCAGGCTCATTTTCTTCCTCTTCCGGCTCCACCACGGCTGCCGGTGGAATGGCGACAGGTTGAATGACCGGAGCCGCCAGAGCCGCTGGGACAGCCACCTCTTCCAACGGCTCGGCGATGATCTGCCCCTCGTCCGCCATACGATTGGCCTTCGGCGCTTTTGTCTTGTGATTCTTGACCGGCTCTTCAGAAAGAGTCGCGGGACGCTCCGGCTTCATGGCGGCCAGGCGTTCGCGAAGCCTGATCCACCGTTCCGGAATGCGGCGGACCGCCTCACCGATTGACAGCGGCGTCGTCAGCAGCAGCGAGACAAGAAATCCCGCAATGATCAGAATATGCGCGCCGGTGCCGGCGAACACCGCCCGCAGCCCGTCTCCGACGACCTGCCCGACGACACCTCCCGCCGCTCCCCGCGAGATCATGCCGCTCGCCAAGGTTGGAACCGCCGTCATTTCGAGATGGAGAAAGGCGCTCAGAAAGAAGACGGCGGCCAGAGAGCTGCCCGCCGTCCGCAATCGAATACTGACAGGGGTTTGGGAAAAACAGCGAACTCCCAGCCGACCGAGCAAGACGGGAAACAGATAGGCCGCTCCGCCGATCGCAGAGAACAATCCTCCGCCCAAGAGCGCGCCGAACGATCCAATCAGATTGCGCGGAGGCTTCGCCGACGGAGGGCCCCCCGCCACCGTTTGCGCCTCTCCCGGCACAAAGGACAGGAGACTCAATAGCATCAGGAGGCTCAGCGCGATCAAAATCACGCCGACGACTTCCCGCTGCAGATGAGAAGGGGGAGAAGGAGCACGGCGGGCTTCGCCCCGCTTGGCCGAGGTGGTGGCAGCCATGGCGCGGATGCTAACACAGGGGGCAGGTCATTTCAAACGAAGGGAGGGAAACACAATGACAGAACTCAGCAGTCCAACGAGGCTTAGACGGATTGTGTCGGCGTGGTATGACGGATGATTTTGCCTTCGACGAGATAGACCACCAGCTCGGCGATGTTGGTCGCATGATCGGCGATTCGTTCGAGATATTTGGCGATGAAACTCAATCGGATGGCGCGTGTCGTCGTGTGGGGATCCTCGATCATGTACGACAAGAGCTCGCGAAAAATCTGTTCCATCAGATCATCGACCAGATCGTCGTTCCCGAGCACTTTCCTCGCAAGCGTGGAGTCATCTTTCACGAACGCATCGATGCTTTCCTTGACCATGGTCCGGGCAATATTGCCCATCCGCGGAATATCGATATAGGGCTTCAACTGCGGCTCTTCGTTTAGCTCAAGCGTCCGCTCGCAGACATTTTCAGCCAGATCGCTGATGCGCTCGAGCTCTGTGGAGATTTTCATGGCGGTGGTCACCAGCCGCAGATCCCGTGCGGCCGGCTGATGGAGGGCGAGCAACCGGAGGCATTCTTCGTCGATCTCCACATCAAGGGCGTTGACCTTATGGTCCCGCTCGATGACCTGCCGGGCCTGGTCCGAATTGCGATTGGTGAGCGCCGAAAGCGCCTGGTCAATCTGGTCCTCCGCCAGGCTGGCCATGCGTACCAGTGTGGCCTTCAATTCAGCGAGTTCTTCGTCAAAATGGCGCAGAGGCATGCTCAGCCGAATCGTCCCGTAATGTAGTCTTCGGTCTGTTTTTGAGTGGGCGCGGTAAACAATTGTTTGGTGAGGCCGAATTCCACCAGTTGGCCCATATACATGAACGCCGTCCAGTCGGACACCCGCGCCGCCTGTTGCATGTTATGGGTGACGATGACGATGGTCAACTCTTTCTTCAATGTAAACAACAGCTCTTCGATTCTCCCCGTGGCGATCGGGTCCAGTGCGGAACAGGGCTCATCCATCAAGAGCACGTCCGGTTTGACGGCCAACGCCCGCGCGATGCACAGCCGTTGCTGTTGCCCCCCGGATAAGCCCAAGGCGCTCTTGTGCAGCCGATCCTTGACTTCCTCCCACAGGCCGGCCCCCTGAAGGCTGTGCTCGACAATGCCGTCCAACACCGTTCGCTGTTTGATCCCCTGCAACCGCGGCCCGTAGGCGACGTTTTCATAAATAGACTTGGGGAAGGGGTTGGATTTCTGAAACACCATCCCGACCCGTTTGCGGAGATGCGTGATATCGATGGCGGGACTGAAAATATCTTGACTGTCCAGGAGGATATCCCCCTCATGCCGGGCGCCCTCGATCAGGTCGTTGAGCCGGTTCATGCAGCGCAGTAGCGTGGACTTCCCGCAGCCGGACGGGCCTATGAAGGCGGTGACCTGGTGTTCGGGAATGTCGACGTCAATCTTGAACAGCGCTTGCGTCGGGCCATAGAAGAAGCTGAACCCTCGGACGAGCAGCTTCGATTTCGCCGGCGTGCTGTCTTGATGGGGCGCGATGGAATACCCCTGGTCATCGCCGTGCATCGTCATGAGAGACGGCACGATGAGCGGCAGGCTGCCGGTCATGGTTCTAAACTGCCGATCCAGCATATTTCTTCCTCATCCGATTTCGCATCACGATGCCCGTCAGATTAAGCGTCACGACGACAAGAATCAAGACCAGGGTCGTCACATACACCATCGGTTTGGCGGCCTCCACGTTCGGCGATTGGAAACCCACGTCGTAAATGTGAAAGCCTAAATGCATGAACTTTCGGTCTAAATGCAGAAAGGGCCACGTCCCATCGATCGGCATGGCAGGCGCGAGCTTCACCACGCCGGTCAACATCAACGGCGCCACCTCTCCGGCGGCACGCGCCATGGCGAGGATGAGCCCGGTCAGAATGCCCGGGAGCGCTGCCGGCAACACCACCTGCCAAATCGTCTCCCATTTAGTGGCGCCCAAGCCGATCGACCCCTCGCGGTATTCTCGCGGCACGGCAGCCAACCCCTCTTCGGTCGCCACGATGACGACGGGAACGGTCAGGAGCGCCAAGGTCAATGATGCCCAGAGAATGCCTCCTGTACCGAAGGTGGGCGTCGGCAATTGATCAGAAAACCACAGGGCATCGATCGAGCCGCCGAGCCCGTAGACAAAGAACCCCAACCCAAACACGCCAAAGACGATTGAGGGAACCCCCGCCAGGTTGTTCACCGCAATGCGCACCATTCTCACGATGATTCCTTGACGCGCATACTCCCGAAGATACAGCGCGCCGATGACGCCGAAGGGGGTCACAACGACGCTCATGATGATCACCATCATCACGGTGCCGAAAATGGCCGGGAAGATCCCACCCTCCGTGTTGGCTTCTCGCGGCTCCGTGGTCAGAACCGTCCAAACATTGCCGACATACACCCAGGTCTTTTCCAAGACTGAAAGACCGTTGGGACGAAAGACCCGCATGATTTGGCCAAATGAAATGGACTTTTCTTTTCCATTGGCATCGACGGCAAGGACCCTGTACAGACTTTCTCCCTCACTCGAGCGCGCGTCCCGCAGGAGGACCGGCAAGGCTTGCCACACCGCATCGGGACCTTCGGCCACGACCTGGTCCTCCTTGACGAGCGTCTGCAGGCGCCCGTAGAAATTTCCCCATTCGCGCCGCTCCACCAACACGAGATCAGATGGCCTGGCCTGCTCGATGATCTGATCCGTGTTGATCCAGCGGTAGTCCAGTCCGTACAGATCGCGATTGCCGATCTTCATCCTGATGCGCGGAATCCCTTTCGGACTCACTTCTTCGCCGGCCAACTGGCCGATCACATGCTTTCCATCCTTCAGGGTCAATTCCACGAGGTCAGCCGGCCAGAAATACCCGAATCCGTTGAGGAGGATCAGAACTAGAAGCCCCCCGATCATGAGAAGCGACAGGGAAAGACCCGCCCCGCAGCTCCAGATAAAGAGCTCGCCGCTGCCGAAGAAATACTTCACCCACCGTTTCATCGGACCGCTTTCTTTCCGCCCTTTGAGAGCACTGCCCCTCGCAAGTCCAGCCCGGACTAAAATTGGCTGTATTTCGCCCGTAGCCTCTGCCGGATGATTTCCGCTGCCGTATTGAGGGCAAACGTCGCCATAAAGAGGAGCAACCCCGCCAGGAAGAGTGTGCGATACAGAGTCCCGCCCTGCGGGGCCTCAGGAATTTCCACCGCAATATTTGCGGACAGTGTTCGAAACCCGTTGAACAGGCTCCAGTCCATGATCGGAGTATTACCGGTGGCCATCAGGACGATCATGGTCTCTCCAACGGCCCGCCCCAGACCGATCATCAGCGCGGAAAAGATGCCCGGACTGGCAGAGATGAGGACGAGATGCGCGAGGGTCTGCCACCTGGTGGCGCCGAGCGCCAGAGAACCGGCAATGAGATTCTTCGGGACGTTTGAAAGGGCCTCTTCCGAAATGCTGTAGATGATGGGAATGATGGCAAACCCCATGGCCACGCCGACGACGAGGGCATTTCGCTGGTCGTATTTCAGGCCGAGATGCGCTTCCAGCCACGGCTTATAGTGGCCGTCAAACAAAACCGATTCCCACCACGCGTTGGTCCCGAGGCACCACCAGATCACGGCGATGATGATCGGCATCAACAACAAGGCTTCAACACCAGGCCGAATCCGATGCCGGAAGGAGCTCGGCAGCATGAGAAAGAGTGCGGCAGAGAGGCCGATGGCCAGAGGGAGCACCAGCATCATCGCCGTGATGGCGGGGAAGTTCCGTTCCAGCACCGGCGCGAACCAGAGCCCGGCCAAAAATCCAAGAACCACGGTGGGCAACGCCGCCATGATTTCAATCGTAGGCTTAATCTTGGCCCGAAGGTCGGGGTGCATGAACATCGCCGTGTAAATCGCGCCTAATACCGCGAGGGGAACCGCGAGTAATATTGCGTAGAAGGTGCCTTTAATGGTCCCGAAGATCAGTGGGGTCAAGCTGAACTTGGGTTCAAAATCATCCGATCCGCTTGAGGACTGCCACACGAGCGCCGGTCGATCATAGCCCTCGTACCAGACCGGAGAGAACAACGCCGCCCACGTAATCTCCGGATACGGATTCGCAATCTGGTAATGGACCAGTCGGTGATCCTCGGTCAAGCCGACCAGGCCATCGGCTTTCGGGGAAAAATACGTGCTGCGAAGCGCCCCCTGTTGGGGTGCGAGCGTCAGCAACGTCTGTTCAGACGTTGAGTGGTGCAATCGAATTTCTCCTCCGGCATCGGCGGTGAGAAACCCCTTATCCCGCTGGGAAATCGTAATGTCGGTGACCGCACGCTGATGAGGGCTAAACTGATGGATCCGCGTCATATTGGTCGTATTGGTCGTAGCATGTTCCCGCACAGGCATCCACACGGCAATCTGCCCGGACGCCCCACCGACCACAAGACTCCGGTCACCCATCAAATAGGCCAACGAGGTAATCGCCTCGCTGCGTTCAGCAGCCTGAGTGATCTCAGTCAGCCCGGGTGCTGCCGGCTCCCGGAGGTCGAAATGGTAGACTCTACCCCCTTCCGTTCCAACGGCAAGAAGCCCCGCCCGACTCCCGAGCGTGAGCGCCGTGATCCGACCTGGAATATGTGGCGTCAGATCCACCTGCATGATTGAGGCATCGGCGGTTCCATCCGGACGTGCTGTGCGCCGGCTCGTCGTCAACCAGAGATGCTGGTCTTGAAGCAGCGCGGCAATCCGAACTTCGGAGTCCGTGCTCTGATACGCCATTCTTGCGATGGGTTGCGGCGTAGGTGCGGCGGCCATCGGGGTCCCGACTGTAACGGACGGAGCGATCGAGCGTTCGTTCCCTTGGAAGTCGTGCGTGAATTCGATCGTCACAGGGATGACGCGTCCGTCTGCCGTCCCCATGGCGAGAGAGTGCCCCTTCCCCAGAGCACGAGCGACAGCCGTCACCGATCCCTCTGGTATCAACCGACGCGAAGGGATCGGTGACGTCGAGGGGGTGGAACCCGGCAAGAAAACAAATTCGAGGGAATCACCTCGTAACACATAGGCAAGTTCTTGGTATTCATCGACTCCAACCAGCGCGGCAGAAGACGGACGCTCCGCCGCTGAGAGCGGAATTGGCTCCGTAGAAGCCGCCTGGGGCGGCACGAAAAGCGGGACGACTTCCTTGACGAGGAAGATGCACATCCAGAGAATGCACAGAATAATGCCGATGCCGCCGGTTTTGATGATGGCGCTGGTGAGCCAATCTGTGATGGATCGGATTTGGCGGCGACTAAGCAAACCGGCGGCACTGGCCGGAGTCGCAGATGGACCCCGGCCTGGTGGCGGCTCTTCCTGGACCGCGGGTATCGGAGTGAATGGCGGCACGTTCATGCTCTGACCATAGGCGCTCTCTCCGACATTGCCGCATCACCATCAGGCTCGAAACTTATTCGAGCTTCGGTAGTTCCTTTTCGATCACGCTCTGCGGAAGAGGGAAGAACCCATCCTTAATCACGATGACTTGCCCTTCTTTGCTATAAATAAACTTGATGAACTCCTTCACGAGCGGATCGAGAGGCTTGTTCGGCGCTTTGTTGACGTACACCAGCAGGTGCCGCCAGAGCGGATAGGACCCGTTCAGGGCATTCGTCTGCGTGGGGGCCACGAAGGGTGCCCCCTCTTTTTCAGCCAATGGAAGAGCTCGCACCCCGGACGTCATATAGCCGATACCACTGTAGCCGATACCAGCCTGATCTTCCGTGACACCCTGCACCACGGAGGCAGAGCCAGGCTGCTCTTTGACTTCATCTTTGAAATCGCCGTTCTTGAGCGCAAACTCCTTGAAAAATCCGTAGGTGCCGGATGCCGAGTTTCGCCCATAGATGCTGATCGGTGAATCTGCCACTTCGCCCGTCACACCCAATTGACTCCACCGTTCCACATTTGCCGGAGCCCCAAATCGACGCGACTTGGAAAAGATCGCATCGAGCTGCGCCATTGTGAGACCTTGAACCGAGTTGTCTTTATTGACATAGACAGCCAGCGCATCAATGGCGACGGGAAACGCGGTCGGCTTATATCGGAATTTTCTTTCGAAGGCGTCGATCTCGGTATTTTTCATCGCGCGAGACATTGGACCCAGTTGCGCAGTGCCTTCGATCAAAGCAGGAGGCGCAGTGCTTGATCCCTTGCCTTCGATTTGAATTTTGACGCCTGGGTATTGTTTGCGAAACCCTTCGGCCCACAGCGTCATGAGATTATTAAGCGTGTCTGACCCGATACTATTTACATTCCCGGATACCCCGGTGACCTTGACGTAGCCCTTCAAGGCGGGGTCCAGCACGATGACATCATCGGCATAGGCCGATGGGAGAGCCATGCCAAGAACTCCAGCGAGAACAACACATGATAGACCATGCCTGACAGCGGAATTTTTCATAACGAGTCCTTTCGTAGTCATCGAGCCTGTCATTCTCCTCAGTAGTCTAGTTTTGCTGTATTGCCGGAGCATTACACGAGTGTTACAGGCGTGTTACATGTGGCACTCCGCTCTTGAATCCGCCTGTTTTGGGAGCGGGCTCGTCGCCTACCCCCTCATCAAGCTCCCCTCGTTAAAAGTTCCACTGCAACTGGGTACGAACAATATCGCCTTCGCGGATGTTATAGGGCGCAGTCTGTGTATCAGTGCGCCTGCTCCTGGCATAGGCGATCGTGAATTCCAGGGCTTTGCCTAATTGCCACTCAGTCCCGATTTCCCATTCCCGGACCACGTTGAACGGTGCGTTGGTCCGATGTTTCTTTCCCCCGCTGTATTCTTGGTACCGCACATAGGGGATCACACTGGTCAACCACGGCTGATTCACGTCCCATTTGTACATCCCTTGGACGTAGCCGCCCTGGATGTTCCCTTCCTCAATGGCTGTCCGTGCCCCATTTAACTGAGGACCATGGCCCCAATTCCATTCCGCTTGAAAACCGATGGGCTGAGGAAAGAGCACAAAATGCACACCGACTCGTTCGTCGAGATAGTTCCCTTTATTTTCCACTGAAGGAACTCCCGCCGGAAGGTTCGTGCCAGAAAGTGATCTGGTATTCACAGAATCCCCGACATTGAACGTCCCACGATAGGCATCCACTCCGAACTGAATGATCTGTCCGTAGGGCAATTCCATTGGGTAGGTAGCATGGAGGACAACATGTTTATTATCATTGCGCTCGTTCACGTTGAGTGTTTGGCCGTTATAGACCCCGACGCCTAAAACGCCATAGTCGCCGGATCCCTTGAGGCCCGAGTCAATCAGTCGTCGAAATAACTTTCTGGTTTCAGCCGGCGTGTAGTAGATGAAGAAGCCGAGGTCGCGCTCTCCATTCGCCGCACTGTTGATCGCATCGCTCCGGTCGAAGGCAAGCCGTTGTTGACTGGACTGCAGATTTTCGAACCCAAACGGAATTTTCGATAGACCCGCGCGTATCCGCAAATCCTTTCCTTCGAAGAACAGGAAGGGCACAGGCATAAAGATGTCGGCATACGCGTCACGAAGCTGGACAAAGTTACCACTCTGATCTCCCGTCGTACCTGGAACGGAGCCGGCGAATTCCGGTTGAATATAGAAAGACAGCCAATCTGTCACATCGCCTGAAAAGACGAGGCGGACGCGGCGGAATGCGAAGCCTGTATTATCCCGAATGGTGTTATCGTACTCACTCCGTATCGACTTATCTCCGGGAAGGTAGGTGTAGCGGGCTTGCACGTAACCGCGAATGCTGATCTTATCGAACCACTTTTTCATCGCTGACTGTTGTTGAACTATCGATTCCTGTCTTTCCTGGTCGGCTTTCAGCTTGACCCATTCCTCTTTCGTAATCTGCCCCTTTTCATAGAGCAGATCCTCAACGCTCGCTTGCGCCACATTGGCAGTGAACATTAGGCCAAGACCGATCACGCATACTCTTATCGCAAACCACCATCCCTTCATTCGACTCCCTCCCTCTAGTTGGTTATCTCTCACGGCCGAGGCAAACTATATAGAGAGGAAGAATTAAGATGAGGCTACGGAGTTGTTACAGATTCGTTAAATAAGCTAGGATTCGAAAGTCAATAGGGTGGGAGGACTGTTCTTCACCGAAAAGAAGGACCGTGGCCGCTACAGGCATGAGCTGACGGCAATGGAGACCGGTAATCTTTCAAGGCACCAACATTGAGGTTTTACGCGTGTAGTTTGGGGAAGGCAGCGTAGTGGCCCCCGGGCCTGAAGGAGGAGACAACATGAGAAACCCTGGTGTGCCTCTTCTCTTTGGCATCGCGCTGTTACTCACTTTTTCTTCCTGCCAACATCGGCCCGTTCAACCCGTGGCCATCTACGATGATCCATCACGTTTTGTCCGACTTGAAGTAGATCCCGTAATAGGCGGAAGCCATTCTCACCCCATCGACATCACGACGGATGACATGATCGCCGTCCTGGCTGGCGTGATGATTGAAGAGCCGCCAGGCATCATGGCACCCGCATCCCTTTTAGCCAAAGACAAAGAACCGCGACAGCATCCGGCGTTTAGCGAAACCGAAATCCGTCTTTTTGCGCCCCTATTAACACAGGGGTTGCGAAAGGCAAAATCTGAAGAGATTGTCACTTTTGGTCAATCGATTCAGATCACTGCAATCACTAGCAAAATAACCTCTGGAGGGGTGTTCGTTGACGGTGACGAGCTCCACCTCCTACTCAGCAACTATCGTTCGGAAACAAACTATGCGCCGGACCCTGGAATCAGCGGTACCACACTCGATGCCCGTTCTTCTCCGCTACGATCCATCGCACCACAGCAATCAAGACTTTATTTCGAACCTAGTAGCGCAGTTGCGGCATCAAGTGAAGGCATTTTGAGCAGTCTGCTCCGGCCGAACCGGCGAGAAATCGTCGTTCAGTACAAGAATCTGACACGTTCAACCTCCGACATGGGACACAAACCAGATTGACTATCTGCTGAAGATATTAAGTGGTCCTCGGTATCTCCTACTCAAGTTTCTTCGCTAACCCGACCGGCGAATCCATTAGCGAAGACTACCATCGCTTGATCTCTCCTCAAGAAGTCCATCCCTGATGACCTCCACACCGGTTGGAAGCCCAACCGCGACACAACTGAGTTGATTTGTGGCGAACAAGACCTCTTAGAGAGTGGCGAAATGATTCGCTCAAGTGGAATCGCTACATTCTAAGACTGCTATAATGAAGGTAGTGGGAGCGATTTCTAGCGAACTCTTGAAGTAGGGACGCACCAGATCCTACTTGCGGCATTACTAGCATTTCCTAGATGGATCAGTAGCGCTGCGCTGGCTTGCAGTACCACGATCAGCTACGAGATAGGAGCTGAATTTATGGCTGGTCTTTCGGATCTGGATTAGGAAGGTCACGGCGTAACTGTTCGACCTGATCTTGTAATTGCTGCATTCGTTTATTCTGCTCATCGAGCTGATTTCTGAGATCCCGATTGGCGCCGGAAAGTTCACGCATTTTCATCTCCAGATCTTTCGTTGTGACACTGTTTTCGCTGGCCGGAGAGGACAATGCGGGTGCGGAAGGCGGCACAACAGCGCCCACCGAACTCCTGCGAGGTTGGCTCGCCCTTGGAGCCAGGACTTCTCTGACATTCAAGGAAATATGAACTTTCTCAAAGGGCGCCCATCGCGGTTCTTCGAGATCCGACACCATCGCCGCCTGGGTCGGACCGGCCACCCAGAGCTTCATGCCTTTCGTATCCCTGGGGTCTTTATAATCGCCCCCACCGGTGTCCGTCCGAACAAATGACGAATGATCGGTGACTACCACATGGAGATAGGCTCCTCGGAAAAACATGGAGCCAACCGTCCGGTCTTCGCTATATGTGACTTCGGGCTTCGGCAGAGAGAAAAAGATGCGTTCTTCCGGCTTCGCCTGTCGGAATGCCGCGGCAAGGTGGCCGGCGATCGAGGATAACTCTTTGGGATTGAACAAGGGGATAGGTTGCGAGTTCGCAAACAGGCTGACAAGCGTTCCACTGTACCCGCTGACCTGAAGAACTTGGAGCAAGGATTCGAGTTCTTTCGGAGACAGATCTGCAGGATGACTATTCAGAACCGGCTGGCTGGACCGGCTTACCGAAGGATCATTTTCAACACCAATGCGAACGCCCTCTTGATCGTATATCAATCGTCCGCCATTGAACACGCCGCAAGCGGAGAGGGCGACGAGAGCACAGAGAACTACCCCTGCGCGAATCGCCGATGCCAGAATATCGTCAAATGAATTTCTTTTTTTCATGTCTGAGGCTCTT
>JAYWIP010000232.1:0-24334 GCA_039794465.1 Nitrospira sp. | reverse complement strand
GCCAGAAGGCCGGATGGATCAGTCCCGTGCCGGGGGGGGTCGGGCCCATGACGATCGCCATGCTGCTGGACAATACCGTGGAGTCGGCGAAGAGAAGTGCGGGAATGAAATAGGGGCGAGTCGAGCAGGATACTCCTGTGCTCGCCCAACGCGCGGCCTCGGAAGGCCCTCGTTGGATGCGCGCAGTTTGGAGTATCCTGCTCACCTCGCCCAAAGGTGAGGGAGTGACGAAAGAGAATAAGAGGATGAGGGGAATGTAATGAGCCGGGAACCGAGGAGACTCAGGGAGGTACTGGATCAGGGCCGGTTTGCGGTCACGATCGAGTACAACCCGCCGAAGGGCACGAACATCGCCGGCATATTGGATAACGCGAAGCGGCTCATCGGCCGCGTCCATGGCGTGAACGTGACCGACAACACCGCAGCGGTGGTTCGAGCCGGCTCACTGCCGGTTTGCCGGCTGTTGTATGAAATGGGCCACGATCCGGTGATGCAGCTGACCTGCCGTGATCGGAACCGCATCGCCATGCAGTCCGATCTGATGGGCGCCCATCTGCTGGGGATTCGAAATATTCTCTGCCTGACGGGCGATTATCCAACCGTCGGCGACCACAAAGAAGCCAAACCGGTCTATGATCTCGATTCCGTGCAGGTCATGCAAATGGTCCGGGGGTTGAACGAAGGTCGAGATCTGGCGGGCAATAAGTTGGACGGCACGACGGATTTCACGATTGCTGCTGCGGCAACGCCGGAGGCGGATCTGGTCGGGCCGGTGTTGGCTAAATTCGAAGTCAAGGTGAAGGCCGGGGCAAAGTTTTTTCAAACTCAGGCGGTCTATAACCCCACCCTGTTTGCCAGCTTCATGAAGGCTGTGCGTCCCTTCAAGGTAAAAGTGCTGGCCGGCATTCTCTTGTTGCGCAACGTCAAGATGGCGGAGTTCATGAACGCCAACATCCCTGGTATGGCGGTCCCGCAGGAGATGCTCGACGAGCTGCGCGCTGCCGGCGACAAGGCGGAAGATGCTGGTGTCGAAATCGCTGTCCGCACGATCAAGGCCGTGCGGTCTCATTGCGACGGGGTCCACATCATGGCCATCAAAGGGATCCATCGGCTTGAGGAGATCATTGCAAAGGCGGAGCTTGGATCATGACCGTTCCGGACCTTGAGCGGTATAAGCGTGAACAAAAGAAGGTGATCGTCGTGACGGCCTATGACGCGCTGTTCGCGCGCATCGTGGAGCAGGCCGGCATCGAAGCGATCTTGGTGGGGGATTCCCTGGGCGTCGTGGTCCAAGGGAAACAGAACACCTTGACGGTCACGATGGAGGACATGCTGTACCACACCAAGCTGGTAGCCGGTGCGGCGCAAAAATCGCTGGTCATCGGCGACATGCCGTTTATGTCCTATCAGGCCGGCACAGAAGAGGCGTTACGCAACGCGGGACGGTTGCTTCAAGCTGGTGCCCATGCCGTCAAACTCGAAGGGGGCGGGGCTATGCTGGATCGCGTCGAGGCGATGACGCAGGTGGGTATTCCCGTCGTAGGGCATCTCGGCATGACCCCCCAGTCCATCAATCAATACGGTGGATACAAGGTGCAAGGGAAGGGAAAAAATCAGGCGAAGGCGCTGGTCGCGGATGCGAAGGCGTTACAAGAGGCCGGGGCCGTCGCAATCGTGCTCGAGGCGATGCCGGCCAAATTGGCTTGTACAATCACCGAACAACTGACAATACCGACTATCGGCATCGGCGCCGGACCGCATTGTGATGGCCAAGTGTTGGTGCTCTATGACCTGCTCGGTTTGTTCGACGACTTTGTGCCCAAGTTTGTCAAACCCTATGCGCATTTGAAAGCCGACGCGCTGCAGGCATTGCGTCGGTATAAAGAAGAAGTCGAGCAGGGGAAGTTTCCGTCGGATTCAGAAAGCTACCATTAGGGGCCGTCGGCATCGTCTCACGCCAGTTCATCCATCCGAATACTCGACCTGAAACACGGCTCGATCTTCCAGCCGCACGGCGCTTAACTGTCTTCCCCATACGCAGCCGCTGTCGATCGCCAGGAGGTGCTCTTCACAATGCAGCCCCAATGCGGCCCAATGGCCACAGACGATTGTTGTGTCACGATGCTGTCGGTCTGGGATCGTGAACCAAGGGAAATAGCCGGTGGGGATTCGTTCCGGAGGTCCGCTATAGGAAGACTCCATCTGGCCATCCGGTGAACAAGCGCGGAGTCGGGTTAACACTTTGATAATGGTGGCGAGGCGAGTGGGACCGGTCAACTGTGAAGACCACTGGAGATGTTTGCTGGGGTAGAGCGCTCGAAGGATGTCTCGGTACGAGGGACCCCGGAGTCCCACTTCGACTTCGTGGGCGAATCTTTTTGCGTCATCGATCGACCATTGGGGAAGCAGCCCTGCATGTACGAGGGCAAACGGATTCTCATGATGAAAGAGCCGTTGTTGCCGTAGCCATGTGAGTAATTCATCGCGATCCGGGGCGGCGAGAACAGCCTGTAGCGTGTCTTCTGGGCGCACTGGCACGATGTGTTCCGCGACGGCAAGAAGAAACAGGTCGTGATTGCCAAGCACGACGACAGCCCGATCGCGCAGATCCTTGATATAGCGGAGCACGCTCAGCGAATCCGGGCCGCGGTTGACGAGATCGCCGACGAACCAGATCCTGTCGACGTGAGGTTGAAAGGCGATGCGGTCAAGCAGGCGGCGGAGGGAGTTGAAGCACCCCTGAACGTCGCCGATCGCGTAGGTAGCCATACTTCAGAGTGAGGCAGGAAATGCCGATTTAGGGATACTTCGCTTCGATCCTGCTTGAGAGCCCCCCGCGTGCGGTAAAGGTGCCGGTGACTTTTGCCCAAACAGGCCGGCAGGCCTTGACGATGTCTTGGAGTATGCGGTTCACGGCGTTCTCGTAAAAGATGCCAAGATTGCGGTAGGCGTGGATGTACATCTTGAGAGCCTTCAATTCGAGGCATTCCTTGTCAGGCATGTAGTGCAGCGTAATGGTGCCGAAGTCAGGCAAATTGGTCTTGGGGCAGATCGCTGTATACTCGGGAATCTCGATCGTGATCTCGTAGCCCTTGTACTGATTGGGAAACGTCTCGATCTCCGGCAGCGGCGCAGTGATCCCGCTCTTCGCATGCCGTTCGTTGTAGCCCAGCTTCGTAGTTGTTCGTTTTCTTCCGCTCGTTTCACGCCTCACGTTTCACGCCTCACGCTTCCTACAATTGTTTCATCCACTCGGTCTGGCCGATTTTCTCCAATTCGAGATACAGAGTCACCCACGGACATGTCATCTCCGGGTACACTTCGCAGAACCCAGCTTTTCGAACGCCCCCACAAGGCCCGTGCGCCATAAATTTCGGGCACTCGGCCTTGAGCGTGTTGTCCGGAATCGGTGGGCGCTTATGAACACCGCCCACATGAACTCCGCTATCGTCTTCGCCGGGGATGAGCACGCGAATAGGCATGTGGGGTAGTGTAAACGGATTGAGCGTGATCAGCAATCGCCACGCCAAAATTTGTGGCGCGTATTACGCGTATTATTAGAAGGTTCCTCGTCCGGTGCACTGGCTACGTTGAATGGAAGAGCCAATTTGGGGCCAATGGCCTACCAGCAGGATGGTCTCTAGGTCTTCTATTGGATACCTTGGGCCTTCTGAGAAGTTGTGCCGAGGTTCAGGACACTATACTATACTAGGCGTTCGGTCCGTGGCTGTCTCGGAATGGTCAGAGTTCGAAGGTAGAGGAAGAACGATTGACAGCCTTTTTTAGGCTTTGCTAGGATGGCCAGGGTAAGGGTACGGGTGGCGGATTCAGGTTTGACTAATTGTCATCCATCCTCATTGTCCTCAGTTTATTCGTTTCAGACGATTCCGGTGTAAGCGAGTGACGGTCCGGCGTTGCTCATGACATAGGGAGGTGCCTGATGAGTCTCGATTATGTGAAATTCTCAAATGGATTCGAAAAGTTCATGCCGAAGGAATACCGGGACATGGTCGAACATGGCCCGTTCGGGAAGAAAGTGACGGTCTCGCAGATGGGAAGCTTTAAGGAAGTCTTGGAAGAGCACCCCATGTGCGCCGGCTGCGCTATGACGCTCTTCATTCGCCTCGCCATTATTGCGTTCCCCAATCCGGAAGATACGATCACGGTCGGGACGGCCGGCTGCGGACGTCTTGCAATTTCTCAAGCGGCGATTCCCTTCGTCTACGGCAACTACGGCGACCAGAACGGTGTGGCGAGCGGGTTGTCCCGCGGCCTTCGCCTCCGTTTCGGCGACAAGCCGAAGGATGTGGTCGTGATGGCGGGGGATGGAGGCACGGCGGACATCGGCTTCCAGCAGGTGCTCCACTCCTGGTTCCGCAAGGAACGGTTTACAACGATCATGCTGGACAACGAAGTCTATGGCAACACCGGCGGCCAGGAAAGCGGCATGACCAATCGAGGCGCCGTGCTGAAGATGGCTCCGCTCGGCAAGAAGTTCGAGAAAATGGACATGCTGCAGATGGCGAAGGTCGCCGGATGCGCTTATGTGGCCACGGTGGTTCCGAATAATCCGCGCCGCGTGGAAAGCGTCATCAAGAAGGCTGTGCTGATCGCCCGTGAAGTCGGGTCGACGTACATCCAGGCCTACACCTCCTGCAATATCGAGTATGCGATTCCGACCGACAAGGTCATGGAAGATGCAAAGACGGTTGAGAACGACCGGTATCAGTTCACGGAGTATGTCAGCGAAGAAGCGAAGCAATACCTCACTGAGCGCTATGGCTATAAGGAGTTTCTCGCCAAGCCGGCTGCTGCGATTCCAGGCAAAGCCTAAGCACTCACGAGGAGGTTAATCATGGCGAAGCGATTCAATATTCGGATGGCAGGTGTCGGCGGGCAGGGTGTGGTTACAGGCTCGCACATCCTCAGCACCGCCGTCATCAACGCCGGCGGCGAAAGTACAATCGTTCCGTTCTACGGGTCGGAAAAGCGGATGGCCCCGGTTGAGAGCTACGTCCGCGTGTCAGACGAAGCGATCTACGAGATCGGCGAGATTACCTTCCCGCACATCATCATCATTTTCCATCCCCAGGTGATCACGCATGGCAAGTCGTACACGATGCCTTTTTACTTCGGCCTGAAGGAAGATGGAATCGCGCTGATCAATAACGATGGCCCCATGAAACTCCATCGGGATCAGGCGGCTGAATTGGAAGAGCGACGCGCGAAGCTGTACTACTTCCCCGCGACGAAGATTTCTTTGGAAGTGGCGGGGATGGATTTGGCCACGAATATGGCGCTGATGGGCTGTATCGGGGCGATCACGGGGTTGACGAATATGCTTGGCTTGGAGCAGGCCGTGAAAGACCGGTTCCTCGGCAAGGGGTTTGTCGTGTCCGGTGGAACGGCGGCTCTGGACAGCGTCGTCGAACGGAAATTCAAGAAGAAACAAGAGTTGATTGAAAAAAACGTCGCGGTCATGCGGGCCGGGTGGAACTACGCCGTTGACCACGGGTGGGCCTCCCCCGACGTGAAGCGTGTGGAAGAGCCGGCCGCCGCGGCCACCGCGTAGCCGGGATAGAAGGAGTTTCCATGTACCTTGTAGCCGATATCAGCGTCGAGATTTGTGCGGCAAAAAGTTGCAAGCTCTGCACGCAGTATTGTCCTGAGGCCAATACAATCCAGTACAGCGACGAAATGGGCAAGGACAAAGGATTCAAGTACGGTTCGGCCTATGTCGCCGTGGACCGCTGCAAAGGCTGCGCACAATGTGTGTGGGTCTGCGACAACATGGCGAAGAACAACGCGATCAAGATGATCATGATCGATCAGTTGCCGAAGGCGGCGTTGACCGAGAACATTACGTATGGTGAGAAGAGCACGACGGCTGTTTTGGCCAGTCCCGTCGTCGGATAAGTGCAGGAAAGGGGAAGGGCGTGGCAACAACACAGGATACAAGAGAACGTATTATTGTACCGGGGCCGGCCGGCTTCCATCCTCCGTCCGCGGCGCAGCTGGGGGTGTCGTTGCCGGATCCGGGGCAGGGCTTGTTTTATGGCCTGCTCGAGCCCAATGAGGAAGTGGTCATCGAAGAGATGGCGCGCAAGATGTTGACCAGCCCGAACGCGACCATCTTCCCGGGACCGCTGTTGCTCTGGGCGTGGAACGATCACGCGGTCGAAAAGGCTAAAGCGACCCTGGAAATTGCGGCGCAGATTCCGGAAGTCATGATCATTCCGATGCCGGACTACCGGCCGAAGTATCCGAAGATCGATCCGGAAGAAGTCATCAACCCCAATCACCCGAACCTCACGATCTGGGGCAATAAGATCGAAGCCTGCATCTTCATCGGCGTGCATTGCCACTACGCGAATTTGACCCTCAAGATGATCCGGGCGGGAACGAACTGCTGCACCATGGCCATTTGCGCCGAACAGGGCCATGAAGACGCCATGCTCACGATTCGAGATTCCGATACCCTCAAGATCAAGCGTGTCGCGCAGATCTTCAAGAAGGTGCGCGAACAAATGGGCATCAAGTTACCGGACAACGGTGAGAACGTTCGGTATACTGGAACGCAATCGAAGGTCCACGGTGGCAAGACCCATGCGAATCCGTTGGAGTTCGCGCCGACACCGGGAGGAAGCGGCAGCGCGGCGATGTTCGGGCACAGCGCTGAGCAGATGAAGCGGGAAGGATGAGGCCGGGCGGCAACGCTCGAACTAGCCAAGAGGTGCAACTATGAGCGAAACCGAAGTCAAGACCAATCCCCAGGGCGATCCGATCACCAGCGTAGCGGCGCCACCGAGCGCGGCCAAGAAAGATCCGCACGCCGAGGCCAAGAGACAAAAAGTGGTGACGCCCGAATACATGTTTCTCGAAGCGCCGCGGACCAAGGAATTCATCACCGGCAGCGAGGCAGCGAAAGAAGCTGTCCGCCGCTCGAACGTGGATCTGGCCATCGCCTATCCGATCACCCCGCAATCTGAAACCATGCAGCTTGTTGGCGTGCTCTACGGCGAAGGCTATGTGAAAGAATATTACCGGGGTGAAGAAGAAGTCGGCGTCATGGCCGCCATCGCCGGCGGGTCACGCTCGGGCGTCCGTTGCTATACCGCGACCGCCGGTCCGGGCACGTTGCGTGGTTTGGAAGGTATCGCGTCGTGGCCCGGCCACCGTCTTCCGGTCGTCGCCATGTTCACGTGCCGTGTGGTCAACGCGCCGCTCGCCATTCAGCCGGATAACATCGAAGTCTCGTATTTGCTGAACTGCGGCATGATCGTGTTCCACGCTGAGAACCAGCAAGATATGTTTGATTTCACGATGGCGGGGTTCACGATCAGTGAAAAGAACGATGTGACGTTGCCGGTCGGCGTCTGCTGCGACGGGTTCTTTGTGACGCACGCGCGCGGCTATGTGCGCATGCAGGACCGTGGGATTAAGCTCCCGCCGCGAGAAGCCTGGCGTGGCGCGGTGCCGGTGCTCGATGCGGAGAATCCTCCCGCGCGCTTGTCCCGCGATGCCCCGGTCCAAAAGTCGAACTTCATGGCGTATAACATTCACGCTGTGTGGCAACAGGAAGTGTGGGCGGCCGTGGAGCGGTCGCGCAAATACATCAATAAGTATATGGGCGGGTTGCTCACGGCGGAGAATGTCGAAGGCGCCGAAGCGATCATCATCGCCTCCGGCAGCGCGGCGGCTCAGTCGCGTGAGGCTGTGCGCCTCTGCAAAGAGAAAGGCTTGAACGTCGGCCTGATCAAGGTCCGCTCGCTCCGTCCGTTCCCGACCCAGGAACTGCGTCAGCTCTGCGGCAAGGCCAAGCTAATCGTGGTGCCGGAATTCAACTATGTCGGCTGGCTGGCCAAGGAAGTCGCCACGGCGATCTACGGCTTTTCGAAGGCAAAAATCATCGGCGGTCCGCGTGTCTACGGCGGTCAGTCGATGCCGGTGGAATTGATCGTGGACGAGGTCGAGTCCGGCCTGACCGGCAAGAAGTCCACGAACGTCGCCATGTCGCAAATCATGGGCGGGGCCGTCAATCCTGACGATGTCGCCCATTTCATGCGCAGCATCTAAAGCTGGTTCACGAAAAGAAAGAGCCCGACAGGGGCACTCCCTGTCGGGCTCTTTCTTTTTCTTGTCTATCTCGTCTTTCTCGTGTATCTGCTCGTCCGGACAGACCAGAGAAACCAGATAGACCGAACAGACCATTCGCTATCCCTGTATCTCATCCTCCACCATTTCCTCGCTCTCCGGCATTCCGTACGCCACGTATTTCGCGTAGGACAGATAGATCGATGCGCTGTCCGTCATGGCCTTCGATCCAGCCGACAGTCGCACGACCTTATCCGACCCCGGTGGTTCGATGTTTTGCAACATGGTCACATGATCGTGGAGCAGTCTGATATAACGTTCCACTGCTGATTCGACGTCTTTGTATGCCTTCATAATGTCGTCCGTCATAGTTGTCCTCCCTGATGCGGTGAGCATACACTAGGCTCATGCACCGCCTCAACGCTCCCATCTCACCGCTGTTGCTTCACGTCATCGAGCAGTCCTGCTCCACGAACATGGTTGCAGGCCCCCGGCTTGTTCAAGCCATTGCCGGACTCTCACGGCTGTTTACCAAGGAACGAACGGCGATCAGCCAGGCATATCTGGAAGATCCTGTGCTTGCGGCTGCCTATCTCAGCTACTTTCTTCCGGTCAACCTGTCAAAGATCCAGGTCTTACTCGACGAGATGCCTATTCCGGAAGACGACCGGCGGTTTTCCGTCTTGGATCTCGGTTCCGGACCTGGGACAGGCCCGTTAGCGGTTCTCGATTGGTGGCACCGCCGCCGATCCGCGGCGGTGCTGTCAGTCGTGGCTCTGGACGCAGTGCCTGCCGCGCTACGTCAGGCGGGCCTGTTGTGGAATGCCTACTGTCATGTCGCCGGGATCACCACCGCGAGTCTGCAATCATGCGAGGGCAATTTGGAACGGAGGGCATGGCTGGAGCAGATCAGGGAAGGGGCCCCATTCGATCTGGTCATTCTTGCCAATTGTCTGAACGAAATGTTTTTGGGCGCGAAGGACCCAATCGGGGCACAGGCTTGTCTGGTGGCTGAGGTATTAGCGCTGCTTGCGCCACATGGAACCATGATGATAATCGAGCCGGCCCTTCGGGAGACCTCCCGCGCGCTGCATCAGGTGCGAGACCGATTACTCCAAGAGAAACACTGTACGGTCTACAGTCCCTGCCTCCATGAGAATAACTGCCCGGCTTTGATCAATCCGTACGATTGGTGCCACGAAGAGCGGCCATGGGAGGCTCCGGGTTTCATTCAGGAGATCGACCAAGAAGTGGGCTTCATCAAAGAGGCGCTGAAGTTTTCGTATGTCCTGCTTCGTAAAGACGGCAAGACAATCGTTGAGCGGCGACCTGATCGTTATCGAGTGGTCAGTGAATTGCGAGCGCTGAAGGGCGAAAAGCGGGCCTGGCTCTGCAATGAGCAGGGCCGGCAGGAAGTCGGACGGCAGGACCGGCTGGTCTCGCCTCAGAATGAGACCTTTGATCAGTGGCATCGCGGGGCGGTCGTGCAGATCGAGCGGATCGTCAGAAAAGAAAAAGGCGGCAAGGTGTCGGCGCTGGGGCGGATCGACCGGGATGCCGTAGTGCAAATTGTGAGGTCGGTCTGAATCAAGTATGAATGCCTGCTGACGAACAGTGCACGTCATCGGGTGACGGCATCATACCGACAGCGGAAAGGGGCGGCCGGGTAATCTCCTTTGCTCGCGCACCGCGCAGGAGAGGAACGAGTGTGGCAGATCAGTCTGCCTTACGTGCTCGCCGAACGCGCACACAAGATTAATCCTAATTTGTATCAAAGCAGGCGGTGCTTGCTCGATGCGCGCATTCGAAGGCAGGCTAATCCGCCGCTCGAAAAAGGGAGAGAGAGGACATGGACAGGCCGGATTCTGCATAGTTAGTCAGCCAGGATCGATCTATTCATATGGCAAAGTCCAGAATCCCCAAGAAAAAGAAATCCTACGACATGATAGAGATGCCAGAGGGTGTGGCTGCTGTTAGCGTCTCAGCTGATGGCAAGGAATCTCAGTCGACTCCTCATCATTTAAGGCATTGCCGCCGGCCGAACGGTTGTCTCGGTTGTCCCGGGCGTATCTCTATACTGCAATTGTTCTCTGTGAACGAGCAGGTGAGGCCGGAAAAAGGCATGAATGGCCGCAGGCAAGTGTCTGCTATTACTGCCTGCATTTGGCAACCGAGCTTTTTCTGAAGGCCTGTATACAGCGTGTTGGCCGAGAGCCAAGCAAACATCATGAGATTGCTGAGCTCCGACGGTAGTAGAGGGCGACGGGTCTACAAGCGACTCGTCGCCGTTTTGTTTTTAAGAGCAGCGCTGAGCGGTTTTGCGAGCGAATCGCGGAGGCTCGGAGCACCGCGCTTGCCGAAAGTGCTATGGTCCGAAGCATGAGGACGGCAGCGCATGTTCGAAGTTCAGGCCAAGGAACGCTGTGCCTGAACGAGTTTGCGATGCCGAACAGCCTGAGGCTTAGCGCGGTCGAGCCGACGCGTTGAGCAGAGCAGGACTGCCAGCGCTGATGTATTGAATTGTATAGGGCTGATCGCTGTGCGCGTCGTAGCGCTAATCTGCTTCCGGTTCCGAGCTGCCGTGCTGGTGGGAGACTTTGTCTTCCTCGAACAATTCGGCCATTTCTTCGGCGATCATGTCGCGATCATCGGGGACGGAGATGATCGTGAGCTCTTTTCTCGCCTTGGGCTTCTCTTCCGGCGAAGGCTGGTCGGCTTGTTTGGGTGTGTCAGTCATAGAGTCACTATACACCAGGGTCACTGGGGCGTGCTGAGTTATTCAAATGCCTCCAGCGATGACTTCTCAGGGAATTGCCGTTTGCACCCCCGGCAGGTCACGAAATACACCGCTTCTCGCACCGACAGCGTGGCCCGGAAATCCAGGCTGACTCCCCGGTGGTTGCAGGCGGTGCAGGAAATCTCGTTCAGATGATAGGGCACGTCGGGTTGCGTTTTTAGGTAGAACTCCATGTCGGTATGGACGGGAAAGGTGTAGAAGCATTTCTTGCAGATGCCCCGCCATTCACCGTCGGTACCCATGAACCGTTCATCGATCCCAAAGCTGGACTCTTTACAAATTGCACACTTGACCGTGCCGAGACGCCGTTCCACTTCCTGCTGGGTCAATGTAACCATTGAGAGTGACCGCTTTCTCCTTAGAGTGAGCAGCTTCAGTATAGCCGTCCCTGGAAACAGACTGCAACCGCAGGGATCTGACCGATGCTTGATCTTTCAAGCAGAGTGCCTATACTGGCCATGTCATGCATCTCATTACGGATCGGCTGCTTGTCGGGAACATCAACGATGCCATGCAACCGCCTGTTCAAATCGGCGCGCTGTTGCTGGTGGCCGAAGAATACACAATCGATGCGCCGAAGTGGCTCGCCTACGGCAAGATCCCATTCAAGGATTTCGGCGAAGCGGATCCGAAGCGATTGGCCGATGCCGTCCGGTGGGTGGAACAGCATCTGACGGACAATCGGGTCATGGTTTGCTGCCGTGCCGGAATGGGCCGATCCGTTTCAGTGGTCATGGCCTATCTGTGCTGCGTGGAGAACATGGCCTATGCCGATGTGTTGCAGCTGGTCATGACTCGCCGCCCCGGTGCCATGCCGCTCCCGAACCTCGAAGATGCGATCGAACGCGTCCTCACTCTTCGCCAAGCCGCGTAACCTGGCTGCGGCGCGCACTCTCCCGCACATTGTCTTTACCCACAAGCCTGTGGCCTAATCAGACTTTTCTGAGGGACTGCCGATATGCCGGAGTTGCCTGAGGCTGAAGTGGTGGCGTGCCAACTGCGAGCCGCCTTGGTCGGAGCGCAGGTCACCGACTGCTGGGTGGGCCGGAAGGATATCGTTCGAGAGGGAATCTCATCGCTTCCTTGGTACACAGGATCTGTTTTGCAACAGGTCGACCGATATGGGAAGAGCGTGGCTCTTCGATTCGTCAAGAAACAGGCCGCGCGGTATCTCGTGGCCGAACTGGGCATGACGGGGTTGCTGCTGTTCCCATCGGTATCAATCAAACACCCGCAGCACGTGCATCTTCGGATGACGTTCACCGGCGGACGGGAAGCGGAGCTGCGCTACTGGAATCCGCGCCGATTTGGCCGGCTCTCGTTCCTCGATCAACCGGGGTTGGACCAATACCGTGCTCGCCGGTTCGGGTATGATCCGTTGGCGGTCTCATTCGGTGATTTTCAGCGGCTCATGACAAGTCGAAGAGGCAGGTTGAAGCCGTTATTGATGCACCAGCAATCACTTGCCGGCATCGGGAATATCTATGCGAATGAGATTTTGTTTCGGGCCGGGCTGCATTCCAACGTCATGGCATGCCGTCTCCCATCCACAAGAGTCGAACGGCTCTATTATGTCATTCAAGAGGTGTTGCGCAGTGCCATTGCCTGCGGAGGATCGAGCGTGAAGGATTTCTTCGCGCCCGACGGAACCGAGGGGCAGTTCAAACAACGCCATCTCGTGTATGGGAAAGAAGGCCAGCCATGTCCCAACCATTGCGGGCGGACAATCCGCCGTCTTCAGAGCGAGCGCAGTGCATTCTTTTGCCCCCGATGCCAAGATCCCCGGAAGTGGCGATGAAACCTCTCGGCCAATGTGAAGAAAACCATTTCAAACCCATGAGTTATGATCACGTGAGGCCGTATCGGGTCTGCCAGAGGCAGCGCTAGGCCTTTTGAGCCCTCCCACAGTAGTCCCTCTGGTGTCTTGAGTCACCGGGTTGATTTCGTTACAATCCTGCTCCCCTTAGCAGCGACGTATACACTATTGAAGGAGTGAGTCATGGCCAAGGTGTTGGAAGGCCCCGGGATGGGGCTGATGAAGAAGTGGGGTATCCACGTTCCCAATTATGTCGTCGTCACGTCGGCGGACGAGCTTGCCAAGCTCGGACAAGCCAACGAGTGGATGAAGACATCGAAGCTCGTGGCGAAAGCCCACGAAGCGCTGGGTTCGCGGTTCAAGCTGGGGCTTGTGAAGGTCGGCCTCGACCTCAACGGCGCGGTCGCTGCTACGAAAGAGATGATCGGCCGTCAAGTCGGCAGCATCACGGTCTCGCAAGTCATCGTCTCCGAAATGATCGCTCACAAGGAAGAATATTATTGTGCGGTGAAGTCCACCCGCGAAGGCGCCGAAATTCTCGTCGCTAACTGTGGCGGGATCGAAGTCGAGTCCAACTGGGACCGCGTAAAGCGCCTGTGTCTCGAAGTTGGACAGGCTCCTTCCCCTGAGGCGCTGGAACAGCTCGCCAAGGACGCGGGTTTTACCGGGCCGCTTACCAAGAAGATGGCCGACTTTGCCGGCAAGATGTTTACCTGCTTCGACAGCGAAGATGCGCAGTACCTCGAAGTGAATCCCGTCGTCACGCGCGCGAGCGATGGTGCGTTTGTTGCGCTCGATGCAGTCACCTTGCTCGACGGCGACGCCAAGTTCCGCCACCCCGACTGGAACTTTGCCTTTGCCGCGGAGTTTGGCCGCGCCTACAGCAAAGAGGAACTGGAGGTGATGGCGGTGGACAGCAAGATCAAGGGCTCGGTCAAGTTTATCGAAATCCCCGGCGGCGATACGGCGATGCTCCCGGCCGGTGGCGGCGCGAGCGTGTATTACTCCGATGCGGTAGTCGCGCGCGGCGGGAAGTTGGCGAATTATGCCGAATACTCGGGCGATCCGCCCGATTGGGCCGTGGAAGTATTGACGGAGAAAGTCTGCTCCTTGCCCGGCATCAAGAACATCATCGTCGGCGGAGCCATTGCGAACTTCACCGACGTCAAAAAGACCTTCGGCGGCATCATCAACGGCTTCCGCAAGGCCAAAGCCGACGGCAAGATGAAGGACGTGAAGATTTGGGTGCGCCGAGGCGGCCCGCGTGAGAAGGAAGGGCTCGACGCGATGCGCGCGTTGAAGGACGAAGGCTTCGATATCAACGTCTTCGATCGCTACACACCGTTGACCGACATCGTCGATAAAGCACTGCAGAAACAGTAACGAGGACTCAGGACTGGGGACTGCGGGAGGTGGGCTTTTCTTGGCCCTCGGCGCTCAGTCCTGAAGTAGAGAGGGAGATTTCGATGAGTATCTTGGCTAACAAAGACACCCGTGTGGTGATTCAGGGCGGGCAAGCGGGTGTGAACGCTGCCCGGCGCATGGCCGAATTCTGTTATTTGATCAAAAGACCACTGAGTGTCGAAGCGTTCGTCTATCCTCCGGATGCCGGAAAGACGAACGAAATTCCCTACGGCAGCGGGCTCATCGCGGTTCCTATTTACAAGACCATCGCCGAAGCGACGAAGAATCATCCGGCCATCAACACCAGCCTCGTCTACATCGGCGCGGACCGCGCGATGAAGGGTGGGATGGAAGCACTGGACGATTCCCATATCAAGGTGGTGTCGATGATCACCGAGGGTGTGCCCGAGAAGGACGCAAAAATTCTCGGCGCCCATGCGCGCAAACTGGGCAAGGTGTTTAACGGGCCCTCTTCGATCGGAATCATCTCAGCCGGGTCCTGCCGCCTGGGCGTCATCGGCGGGGCATTCGACAACCTGGTGCTCTCCAAGCTCTATCGTGAAGGCTCGTTTGGCGTCATCACCAAGTCGGGTGGGCTCTCCAACGAGATCATCTGGATCTGTTCGCAGTTCGCGGACGGCATCACGACCGCGATCGGGATCGGGGGCGATGCCTATCCCGGCACCGACTACGTCAGCTACCTGGAAATGTTCGAGAACGACCCCCAGACCAAGGCGGTCGTGATTGTCGGCGAAATGGGCGGCGATCTTGAAGAGCGGGCGGCAGAGTGGTACGGCGCCAAGAAGCGCCGGGTCAAGCTGATCGGTGTCGTCTCCGGGTTTTGCCAAGAGAGCTTGCCGAAGGGCATGAAGTTCGGTCACGCCGGAGCCAAGGAAGGCATGAAGGGCGAGGGGTCGGCCCGGTCCAAGTCGGACGCCCTCAAGAAGGCCGGCGCCATCGTCCCCCCGACATTCGGGGCGCTCGGTCCAGCGATCAAGGAAACCTATCAGGAGATGCTGAAGTCCGGGCAGGTCAAAGAGATCGTCGAACCCGCGAGCCTGCCGAAGTTGCCGAAGACCGTTGAGGAGGCGATGAAGGCGGACGAGGTCATCGTGGCCCCGTTGATCCGGACCACCATCAGCGACGACCGTGGGGACGAACCGTGCTATGACGGCTATCCGGCCTCGGAACTGATCAATAAGGGCTACGAAATCCCGCACGTCATCGGTCTGCTCTGGGACAAGCGGCTCATCTCCAAGCAGGAAGCGGAAATCATTAAGCGTATCATGATGCTGTCTGCCGACCACGGTCCCTGCGTAAGCGGCGCCTACGCGACGATCCTGGCAGCCTGCGCCGGTATCGGTCTGTCGCAAGCGGTCGCGGCCGGTCTCATCATGATCGGCCCTCGGTTCGGTGGTGCCGTCACAGATGCGGGCCGCTGGTTCAAGTACGCGGTCGACAACAAGATGACCGTTGAAGACTTCTTGGCCTACATGAAAAAGAATGTCGGGCCAGTCCCGGGGATTGGTCACCGTGTGAAGAGCCTGCGCAATCCCGACAAGCGTGTAAAGGAACTCGTGGGCTATGTGAAGAGCTTGCACATCAAGACGCCGTGCCTCGATTTCGCGTTGCAAGTTGAGCAGGTGACGGCGGCGAAGAAGGACAACTTGATTTTGAACGTGGACGGGACGATGGCAGCCGTACTGGTCGACTTGGGCTTCCCGGTCGACAGTTTGAACGGCTTCTTTATCTTGTCGCGCACGATCGGATTGATCGGCCATTGGGTGGATCAGAAACGTCAGGACAGCAGATTGATCCGGCTGTTCGACTACCTTGTGAACTACGCAGCGCCGAAGCGGCGGGAAGTCCCGCCATTGAAATAGGTCTGTAAAGTACCACCGGTGGAATAACCGCGGGAGGTCCTACCACCCGACGAGTGGTGGGAAGTGCCGCCCTAACCAGAGACTGGTGGCTGATGCGTGGCTTGGGAGAGCGCCTCCCTGGCTCCTGGCATCAGGTCCCGGGCTCGTTTGTAAGGAGAGAGTGATGTCACTCGATCTCGCGAAGAAACTCTACGCACAGATGCCGGACGCTTGTGCCAAGGCCAGGAAGAAATTCGGCCGCCCGTTGACGCTGGCGGAAAAGGTGTTGGTCTCTCATGCCGATAACTTCGATACCCAGAATTGGGAGCGTGGGAAGGCCATGTTGGCGCTGCGCCCGGACCGTGTGGCGATGCAGGATGCCACGGCCCAGATGGCCGTGCTGCAATTCATGCAGGCCAATAAGAAGAAGGCGGCGGTGCCAAGCACCATCCACTGCGATCACCTGATTCGTGCTGAAATGGGATCAGAGAAGGACCTGCTTCGTGCCATGGACGAAAACAAGGAAGTCTATAACTTCCTGGCGTCCGCAGCCAAGAAGTACGGCATCGGATTTTGGAAACCAGGTGCCGGGATCATTCACCAGGTGGTCTTGGAAAACTACGCGTTTCCTGGGTGCTTGATCATCGGGACCGACTCGCACACGCCGAACGGCGGTGGGCTGGGTTGTTTGGCGATCGGCGTCGGCGGTGCGGATGCCGGTGAAGTGATGGCCGGGTTGCCCTGGGAAGTGCTCCATCCCAAATTGATCGGGATCAAGTTGACCGGCAAGTTGAGTGGCTGGGCTTCGCCAAAGGACGTGATCCTCTACCTCTGTGGTCTGCTGACGGTCAAGGGTGGAACCAATAAGATCGTCGAATACTTCGGCCCTGGTGCCGAAACGATCAGCGCCACCGGTAAGGGCACCATCTGTAACATGGGTGCCGAGCTCGGCGCCACGACGTCGGTGTTCCCCTTCGACCAGAAGATGGTCGACTATATGAATATTACGGATCGTGCTGATTTGGCGAATCTGGCATCGGCGAACAAGGCGTTGCTGACGGCTGATCCCGAAGTGATGCAGTCGCCGGAGAAGCACTACGATCAGATCGTTGAAATCGATTTGTCGAAGCTGGAGCCCCATGTGGTTGGACCGCATACCCCGGACCTTGCACGGCCGATCTCCAAGTTGAGAGCGGAAGCGCAGGAGAAGGGCTATCCGGTGGAACTGAAGGCTGCATTGATCGGCAGCTGTACCAATTCATCGTACGAAGACATCAGCCGCTCGGCCCATGTGGCGCAGCAGGCATTGAGGGCTGGTTTGAAGGCGAAGGCGTCATTCCTCGTCTCACCAGGCTCCGAGCGTATCTACCACACGATGAAGCGTGATGGCTTCTTGGAGACATTTGAGAAACTCGGCGGCACCGTGTTGTCGAACTCCTGCGGACCTTGCATCGGTCAATGGAAGCGTGCGGACGGAGTGAAGGGGAAGGCCGATTCGATCGTCAGTTCCTTCAACCGGAATTTCCCCGGCCGGAATGACGGCATCAACGAAACGCTTTCATTCCTGGCGAGCCCGGAAGTCGTGACGGCGTACGCGATCACCGGCGATCTCGGCTTTGATCCGGTGAATCAGACGGTGAAGGGTGCCGATGGCAAGGAGTTCAAGCTCCAAGCACCGGTCGGTGAAGAATTGCCGGCTAAGGGGTTTGCAAAGGGCGAAGAAGGCTATGTAGCACCGGCGGAAGACGGCTCGAATCTTACGGTAGACATTCCGCCGACCAGCGAGCGGTTACAAGTCTTGAAGCCGTTCCCGAAGTGGGACGGGAGAGATTTCGAGAAGCTCCCGCTCTTGATTAAGACCAAGGGGAAGACTACGACCGACCACATTTCGCCCGCAGGGCCCTGGCTGAAGTTCCGCGGCCATTTGGACAGGATCAGCGACAATATGTTTCTTGGCGCGAACAACGCCTTTTCTTCGGAGCCGGGCAAGGGCGCGAACGTGCTGACCGGCGAGTCGAACCTGACGATTGCCCAAATTGCCCGTGACTACAAGGCCAAGGGGATCGGTTCGGTCGTCGTCGGCGACGAGAACTACGGCGAGGGCAGCAGCCGCGAACATGCTGCCATGTCGCCGAGGTTTTTGAACGTGCGCGCGGTCATTACGAAGAGCTTCGCGCGCATCCATGAAACGAATTTGAAAAAACAAGGGATCTTGGCGTTGACCTTCGCGGACCCGAAGGATTACGAGAAGATCGAGCAGCAGGACCGCATCAGCGTGACGGGGCTACAGAGTCTGGCGCCTGGCAAGCCGGTTGTGGTGACTATACACAAGACGGATGGTCGCACGCTCACCATCCAAGCGAACCACAGCATGACGGAGCAGCAGATTGCGTGGTTCAAGGCGGGTTCGGCGTTGAATGCGCTGAACTAAACCAGTTACTCAACAGAGGGGAAAGCCATGGCCAAAGCGGATAAAATCATTTATACGAAGACTGACGAGGCGCCGATGCTGGCGACCTATTCGTTCCTGCCGATCATCAATGCCTTCACCAAAGCGGCGGGCGTGACGGTTGAATTGCGGGACATTTCGCTGGCGGGCCGTGTGCTCGCCGTGTTTCCGGAATACCTGACCCCGGCGCAGAAGCAGCATGATGCCCTGGCTGAGCTGGGCGAGCTGGCCAAGACGCCGGAAGCGAATATCATCAAGCTGCCGAACATCAGCGCATCGTTGCCGCAACTTCAAGAGACCATCAAGGAATTGCAGAAACAAGGATATAAACTGCCGGACTATCCGGAGAACCCGAAAGACGAGAAGGAAAAGGATATCAAGGCCCGGTACGACAAGGTCAAGGGCAGTGCCGTCAATCCGGTGTTGCGCGAAGGCAACTCAGATCGCCGCGCGCCGCTCTCCGTGAAGGCTCATACCAGAAAACATCCGCACAAGATGGGAGCGTGGAGTCCGGATTCGAAAACGCATGTCGTCCATATGAAGGGCGGGGATTTCCGGTCGAACGAAAAGTCGATGACGATGGCCGCGGCGACTGACGCGCGGATCGAGTTCATCGGCCAGGACGGCAAGACGACCGTGCTCAAGCCGAAAGTGGCATTGCAAGCCGGGGAAGTCATCGATGCCACGTTCATGAGCAAGCGGGCGCTCCGGCAATTCCTTGAGGAGCAGATCGAAGACGCCCAAAAGCAGGGCGTGTTGTTTTCGCTTCATATGAAAGCCACCATGATGAAGGTCTCGGACCCCAAGATCTTCGGTCATGCCGTGACGGTGTATTACAAGGACGTGTTCGAGAAGCATGCAGCCACGTTCCAAAAGCTCGGCGTCGATCCCGACAACGGTCTTGGCGATGTCTATAGCAAGATCAAGTCGTTGCCTGACGACCAGCGTAAAGCCATCGAAGCCGATATCCAAGCCGTCTACAAGAAGCGTCCGCCCATGGCGATGGTGAATTCGGACAAGGGCATCACCAATCTGCACGTGCCCAGCGACGTGATCATTGATGCTTCCATGCCGCCGGTCATTCGTGACAGCGGAAAGATGTGGGGGCCGGACGGCAAGTTGCATGATGTGAAATGCGTGATTCCGGACGCCAGCTATGCGCCGATCTATCAAGAGGTCATCGATTCGTGCAAGAAGCATGGCGCACTTGATCCGAAGACGATGGGAAGCGTGCCCAACGTCGGCCTGATGGCTCAGGCGGCGGAAGAATACGGATCGCACGACAAGACCTTCAAAGCGCCGGGCAACGGCACGATCCGGGTCGTCGATGCAACGGGCAAGACCTTGCTGGAGCACAAAGTGGAAGAAGGCGATATCTGGCGGATGTGTCAGGTGAAGGATGCGCCGATTCAAGATTGGGTCAAGCTGGCGGTAAATCGGGCGAAGGCCACGGGCGCCATGGCGATTTTCTGGCTGAACAAGGAACGGGCGCACGATGCCCAATTGATCGCGAAGGTAGAACGGTACTTAAAGAACCATGATACCAAGGGGCTCGACATCCGGATCATGCCGCCGGCTGAGGCGATTCGTCTTTCGCTCGAACGGATCAGAGAGGGGAAAGACACGATTTCCGTGACGGGGAACGTCTTGCGCGATTACCTGACCGATCTGTTCCCGATTCTCGAAATCGGTACCAGTGCCAAGATGCTCTCGATCGTTCCGCTGCTGAACGGCGGCGGTCTGTTCGAGACCGGCGCGGGGGGCTCGGCGCCGAAACACGTGCAGCAATTCCAGGAAGAAGGCTATCTACGGTGGGATTCGCTCGGCGAGTTCCTGGCCCTGGCCGCTTCGCTGGAGCATCTGGCGAAGGTCGGGAACAATCCTGTCGCCAAGGTTCTGGCGGACACGTTGGATCAGGCCAACGCGAAGTTCCTGGAGAGCAACAAATCACCGGCCCGTAAGGTCGGCGAGATCGACAACCGCGGCAGCCATTTCTACCTGGCTCTCTACTGGGCCCAGGCGTTGGCGGCGCAGACGCAAGATAAGCGGATTGCGGACAAGTTCGCGAAGATCGCCAGGGATATGAGCGACAATGAGAAGAAGATCGACGGAGAATTGCTCGCGGCGCAGGGGAAGCCGCAGGACGTCGGCGGGTACTATCATCCGGACGATGCCAAGGCGTACAAGGCGATGCGGCCGAGCGCGACGTTGAATGCGATCATCGATTCATTCGCGTAGTAGGACTGAGTAGCGAGGACTGAGGGCTGAGGTTTTAAGAGGGAGAAGCCTTTTCTCACTCAGTCCTCAGCACTCAGCCGTCAGTTCTGTGCAACCAAGCTATGATGGCTGGAAGCTGAAAGCTATGGCAACCGACGACAACCAGAATGTAATCGATCAGCCCGAGGTGCTCACGCATCGGATGGTGACGATTGAAATTGCCGGCAAGAAGTACGAGGTGCCGGAAGGGATCACCGTCATCAAGGCCATGTGGTATGCCGGCCAGGAGGTCGTGCGCGGCGTCGGCTGCCTCGGTGGATTCTGCGGTGCCTGCGCAACCTACTATCGGACCAAGGATGATCCCAAGGTGAGAACGTGTCTGGCCTGCCAGACGGCGGTCCAGGACGGCATGTCCTTTACGATGATGCCACCCTTCCCGGCGCGCAAGGCGCTGTACGATATTCAGAAGCTTCAAGACCCCAAGCAGGATCTTTTTAATCTGTATCCAGAGGCCCCACTCTGCCGGAATTGTAACGCCTGTACCGAAGCTTGCCCCCAGAAGATCGACGTGCGGGAAGGGGTGTGGAAGGCGGTTTTCGGCGACTTCCAGAGCGTCTCGGAGATGTTCATGGACTGCGTCATGTGCGGCATGTGCACGCCGGTCTGCATCGCCGATATTGCGCCGAACCTCGTGGCGCTCTACGTCAGCCGCGCACAGGGGGCGCATTTTACAGAGAAGCCAGCCGGATTGTATGCGCGCATCAAGGAGATCAAGGACGGCCGGTTCGACGATGAGTGGAAGAAGGTCCTGTCGATGAACGAGAAAGAACTGGCGGAGCATTGTGCCTCTGTGAAGTGAGAAAGTTATAAGGTGTGAAAGTTCGGAAGTCGGTCGAGTCCGATTAACTTGCAACTTGTCAACTTTTCTACTTGTAACTGACGAATCATGGACATCCACGCACTTCAACAGATCGTTCATCAGACCAGGGATGCTCGCCGCAAGCAAACCATCCCCAAATTTTCCCCTGCCGACCGCGATCAGCTGATTCACAAATACCACCCGGACTGGAGAGCGAGCGCCTATCGGCCGATCCGATTCGGCCCGAACGAAGGCGACAAGACCGTCGTTGAATTGGCGACGTTGCTTGAGGGGGACAGTCCCATCGGCAACACGGTAGATTTGACCCCCCACCATGCGGCCGATGTGCTGATCATTGGCGGCGGCGGCGCAGGTTGCGCGGCGGCACTGCACGCGCACGGAGCCGGCGCCAAGACGATTCTTGCGACAAAGCTCCGTTTAGGCGATTCCAACAGTGTGATGGCTCAAGGCGGCATGCAGATCTCCGTGGCGCCGGAAGATTCGCCGGTTACCCATTTTATCGATACGCTCAAGGGCGGCCATATGCAGAACGACCATGACCTGCTCAAGGTGATGGTCGAGGAAGGCCCCTCGATTGCCAAATGGCTGATCGAACTCGGTGTGTTGTTCGATCGGCAGGCCGACGGCAATTTGCACGTCAAGAAAGGCGGCGGCAGCTCCAAGCCGCGCCTGCTGACCTGCTCCGACTATACCGGCCTGGAGATCATGCGGGTCCTTAAGGACGAGGTCATCAACCAGAAGATCCAGCAGCTGGAGTTCTGTGCGGCGGTCGAACTGCTGAGCGACGATGACGGACGGTGCACCGGGGCGATCCTGAAGGATCTCGACAATCATCAATATGTCGTCGTCGCGGCCAAATCGGTCATTCTGGCCACCGGCGGCATTGGGCGGCTGCACATTCAAGGATTTCCCACCAGCAACCACTATGGAGCAACGGGCGACGGGTTGTGCCTTTCCTACCGGATGGGTGCGAAGCTCGACCACATCGACACCTTCCAATATCACCCGTCCGGCGCGGTCTATCCCGAACAATTGATCGGCGCCTTGGTGACAGAAGGGATCCGGTCCGAGGGCGGCCAGCTGGTCAATGCCAAGGGTGAACGGTTCGTCAACGAACTCGATACACGCGACGTGGTCTCGTCCTCGATCATCCGTGAGTGCGAAGAGGGCCGGGGCATCCGCACGATGTCGGGCCGCGTCGGGGTCTGGTTGGACACGCCGCTGTTGGATGCCGAGCATGGGCCTGGGACGGTCGAAAAACATTTCCCTGCCATGATGCTCCAGTTCGAGCGGTTCGGCATCGACATCAGCAAGGATCCGGTGCTCATTTATCCGACGCTCCATTATCAGAACGGCGGCGTGAAGATCGACACGAATTCAGAAACCAACGTGAAGAATCTGTTCGTGGCCGGCGAAGCGTCAGGCGGGTTGCATGGGCGGAATCGCTTGATGGGCAACTCATTGCTCGATTTGATGGTGTTCGGCAAGCGGTCTGGTCTGACGGCGGCCTCCCGAACCGGGTCGGTCACACAGGGCAAGTTGACGTTGAAGCACTTGGAACGGTTCCGGGCGGAAGCCAAGAAACACGGGAATCTCAGCGGTGTCATCTCGCCCATGATTCTTCCAGCCTACACGAGAAAAGTCAGCTAAAGGGGTTACGCATGAACGTCCATGAGTTTCAAGCCAAGTCGTTGTTTGCCCAATTCGGCGTGCCGGTGCCGCGTGGAAAGGAAATTACATCTCCAGAGGCGGCGACGGCCTGGGCCAATGAGCTGAACACGCCGGTGTTCGTCGTCAAGGCGCAGATCCACGCGGGCGGCCGCGGGAAGGCCGGTGGCGTGAAGATCACCAAGGATAAGAACGCCGTGGCGGGATTCGCCAAGGAATTGTTGGGCAAAACATTGGTCACGCACCAGACCGGTCCCAAAGGACGGACGGTCCATCGCCTTCTGATGGAAGAGGGTGCCAATATCGCTAAGGAGTTGTATCTCTCCATCCTCGTCGATCGCGACACGGGCTGGCCGACGTTTATCGCCAGTACTGAAGGCGGAATGGAAATCGAAGAAGTCGCGGCCCACACGCCGGAGAAGATCATCAAGGAAGCCATCGATCCGGCTGTCGGGTTTCAGGGACACAATGGCCGCAATGTAGCCTTTGCCTTGGGTCTCCAGAATATCGAGCCGGCGGTCATCAACCCGTTCGTGAAGATGCTGGACAATCTCTATCGCCTTTTTATGGATAAGCATGCGGCGTTGGTTGAGATCAATCCACTGATTATTACGAAGGAAAAAACGCTCATCGCGCTGGACGGCAAGGTCTCGTTCGACGACAACGGTCTCTTTAAGCACGAAGACGTGCAGAAGATGCGGGACTTGAATGAAGAGGAGCCGCTGGAAATCGAAGCCACGGCGAATAATCTGAACTACGTGAAGTTGGACGGCAACATCGGCTGCATGGTCAATGGCGCGGGTCTTGCCATGGCGACGATGGATGTTATTAAGCTGGCCGGCAGTGAGCCTGCGAATTTTTTGGACGTCGGTGGCGGCGCGACGAAAGAGACAGTGGCGGCGGGATTCAGGATTCTCCTGAAAGACCCGAATGTCAAAGGCATTTTCATCAACATCTTCGGCGGGATTGTCCGCTGTGAACGTATTGCGCATGGCGTGATCGAAGCGGCGAAGGAAGTGAAGATCAACGTACCTCTCGTTGTCCGGTTGCAGGGGACCAATGCCGAAGAAGGTCGCAAGCTGTTGGCGGAGTCGGGTTTGAAGTTGGACGTGGCCAATGACTTGTGGGAAGCGGCGCAGAAGATTGT
>JAYWIP010000231.1:0-63967 GCA_039794465.1 Nitrospira sp. | reverse complement strand
TGATGGGCCAGCTTTTCGAATCGGACGAAATAAGCCTGCCGCAGCACGGTGGCGTACATGTCGTCCAACTGGCTCAGCAAGAGCCCTTGTTGCACAGCCTTGTTCCGCTCCTGAGACATCAGGGCGTCGGACAAAATGCGCTCGCCGAAGACAGACGCGGTTTCCGCGAGCGGGAGGGTTGAGTGAAAGGTGAAGACGGAGTGGTCTTTCGCCAGCATCCCATGGACGGCATGACCGAGTTCATGCGCCATCGTGGCAATATCACGGGCTTCCCCAGTGTAATTGAGCATGACATAGGGCGTCATGCCGGGGACGATGCTGTAGCAGTAGGCGCCGCCTAATTTGCCGGGCCTCGTCGGGGCATCGATGTGCCGATCACGAAACACTTGTTCGGCCAAATCGGCCAGGCGAGGGCTGAACCCGCGGTAGGCGTCGAGCACCATCGTGACTGCGTCGGCGTATTTGTAGGTTTTCGACTCCGTACGATGCGGCGCGTAGAGATGGTAGCGGTTCATCGGCTTGATCTTGCAAATCTTGGCCTTCAACGTGAAATACGTTTGGAAGATGTCGGCGTTCTTGGCGCAGGATGCCAGCAGTACATCGACGGCCTGGTCCGGCACGTCGTTGCTCAGGTTGCGGCTGGTGATCGGAGCGGAAAATCGGCGGAGCCCGAGGTTTTCCGATTTTAAATCGTTCACGAGCGTCTTGTAGATTTCCCCCAACAAGTCGCGTTGGGTGGCAAAGACCCGATAGAGTTCCTGATAGGCGGCCTGTCGCACGGAGGCCTTCGGGCTTCGCACATAAGTCATCAGCTCTTCACGAGTGACCGTCTTTTTCCTGCCGCCGACCGCCAACGTGAAAGTGAATCCGTTCGTGACAATATCGTACAGCGTGTGCACCGCGCTCCGGCCGGTGACGTTCTTGAGATTGATGATCTTTTCTTCCGGTTCGGACAAGGTGTGGGGTTTGAAGCGCCGGATCGTTTCCAGGTGATAGCGCAAGTCACCCGCGTCGGCCATCAGGCGCGCCGCATTGGCGTCATCGACACTTTGCCACCAGAGCTCGAAAAAGAGCAGTCGATTGTTCAGGCCTGTCAGCCGTTCCTCCACCCGTGTTTTCAGCGACCGCGCACCCGAGTCCTTCGTGTTTTCGGAAAATCGAAGGTAGGCATAGGCGCCAAGACGCGACGAGCCTTGGGCGATTTCCTCGCTGAGACGCAACAGCGCGAGGAGATCCTGGCTTGACATGGATGGGGCGAGCGTCGCCCGCGCGGCTTCGATCTTGGTTGCTTTTGATTCCAGGTCGGCCAGCAGCGAATCGATGCCAACGACTGGGTCTTTGACCAGCTGGGTCAAGTTCCACCGATCGGGAAACGTCGAACGGCTGCGTCTCGTGGCGCGTTGCGTACGGGTTAATCCGGCCATTGGATGCTCCTTGAGAAATACATCGGCTGATGGACGATCATACCATCGGTCTGGTTGGGGAGAGGAGAAAAATTGGTGGCAGGGGCCTCGCATGGTCGGATGCATTGACGGAGATGCAGGGAATGTGACACGTTTTCAACGTCATCGCTATGACCGACCAAGAAATCAATCGGGCCATTCAATACGTGACCGCCAGCACCTCCTACGGGCGGGACACGGTTGCCGAGATCGTGAAGACCGGCTTGGGCGAACTCGTGACGTTGGCCACGCAGTCCAGCCGGCAATTTGAGCGGGAGGCCCTCATGGAATATGTGTCGCAATGGACCATCAAACGGACCGGCCAGCCGGAGCCGCTGGTGCGGGAGGTGCTCGGTTGTGCCGGCCGCTGGCTCGACGACATGTACGAGGAAGTCGCCAAGCGGCAGCCGGATGCCCTCGGCGGATCCTCGACCGAGGAGGGCGGTTCCACGGTGGCCTGATTATGGGACGGTTTCGCCCAAGAAAGACCGTAAGGCTGGTTGCGCATCTGCGAGGCGCGCCCCCTCAAGAGATGCCTGCTTGGAAGCGGGAGGAAGAGGGGCTCTCTCGCGATCTTTACGATCGGTGGCACGCGCTGCGTCGCCACTGTGACAATCATTCGAGCCATCTTCGGCTCGGACGACTCATGCATCGCCTCACGCACTACGATCCCGGCGTGCGCGAGTCGGCGCTGGCGGAAATGGAGTTGGCGACGCAACTGATTCGCGCGGGAGTCCGCGTTATGTTTCTGCCGGAGTCGCAAGCGCGCACCGCCGATCTCGAGTGCGGCTTGGGCCGTGAACGGTTCTTCGTCGAGGTGACGGCGATGGTGGGATCATCGGTGCGCCGACGAGTGCCACTCCGTGGCATGGCGAGAGAGGAAGAGCAAGGAGAAGAAGAGGATCGCGGCGTGATTCTCATCCATCACATTCTCGCGCGCATTCAACAGAAAGCGAAGCAACTGGCCGACTACTGCGATCCGGTGATCCTGACGATCTCCATTCCTCGTGCGGATCTGCGGAGCGGGGTGAACAGTCGGCGGGAAGAAATCTGGCTGGATCTAAAAACATTATCCGGCGCCGTCACCGTGTTGCTGACGACGTTGCGCCACGTCAGCGCCGTGCTGATTGCGCTGTGGGATGTGGAGCCGCTGCCGTCGAAGGCGGGAACGAGATTAGCAAACGTCGAACTGGTGGAACGGGCGAAACATCAGCGCACTCAGCCGCGTGTAAGGGTCTTGATTCAGAACCCCGGAGCGGTTGCAGGCCTGAGCGAACGGATGATCGATGTCTGTCGGGACACCCTGTAGCTTGAAGACGGCGCTTATCGCGTCCGACGGGTGCCGTAGATCCTGCCGCCGCCTGCTTTGTAGCGCTGAAGGACGGAGACGGCTTGTGTTCGGTAGAGATCGCGGACGACGGAGATTCCTCGTTTGTTCAGTTCCGCCACCCAGTGCTTCGGCTTAGCCCCTTCATCGAATCCAATCGCTTCCGCGTCACTGGCGCGGGCCCCGCAGAGCATCCGCCGGACGCCGGACCAGGGGATCGCGCCGTAGCACATGGCGCAGGGCTCGCAGCTGGTCACGAGCTCATGCTTCGGCATGCCTTCTGCTCCAAGGTCGAAATTGCCGACGGCTTGTTGGGCGGCGGCGATGGCGACCATCTCCGCGTGGGCGTGCGAGCAATTGGTTGATTCAATGACGTTGACTCCAATCCCGACCAGCTGGCCAGTGCGGCATTCGAAGACAGCCGCGCCGAACGGGCCGCCGGTTCCTCTCGCCACATTGGTTGAGGCCAATGCGATGACAAGCCGCATGCGGCTTTCTTTGGTTAGAAACGGGTTGTGCTGGCTCCGCGCCAGGTGGATGGCCCACTGAGGCAGGCGGAAGGGGGAGGCGGAAGAGCGGCGCGTTGTCACGACGGCAGTGAACTCTTCATCGCTTCCAAATTCTTCGTCACCATCGCATCGCCGTTCTTCGTGGAGACTTCGATGCCGGTTGCAATGACGGTACGGCATTCGTCCAGGCGGTTGAGCGTATGGAGGGACTGCGCCAGCGCGAAGTAGGCGGCGGAATAGGTGGGCTTGACCGTGACGCACTGCCGCAACGCCGTGGCGGCCTCTTCAAAGTTTCCATCGTCCATGTAGGCCTTGCCGAGGCCGAACCAGGCCATATCGTCGTTCGGGTCCATGGCGAGGATTTTTTTCAGCGGGTCAATTCTTGGATTAGGCATCGGATACTCCGTGTTGTGATGTCCGACGATAGCAGTGGAGAACGCTCATTGTCTACGCTCTTTCCTGCATGCTAATCTGAATCCGTATTCCGTATCTCGTGAAGCGTGAAGCGCAGGACTGAAGCAGTTCTTGTTTGCGAGATACGCTTCACGCACCACGGTGTCTTGGCACTATGAGCAAAACCGGTCTCGTCTATCATCCAGCCTATCTTGAACATGACATGGGACCCGGGCATCCGGAGTCTCCCAACCGGCTGCGGGCGATCATGCAGCAGCTGGAACAGAGCGGGACGCTGGCGCAGGTGACCAGAATCGAGCCGCGAAAAGCCGAAGAGGAGTGGATCACCCAGGTTCACACGCCAAGCTATGTCGCCTCGCTGAACCGGCATGTGCCGCTGAGCGGCCGTGTCTCGCTCGATCCCGACACGTCCATGTCTCCCGGTTCGTTGAATGCCGCCTACCTGGCGGCGGGCGGGGCACTCGCCGGGGTTGATGCCATCATGGCCGGGCAGGTCGATCAGGTGTTTTGCGCGGTGAGGCCTCCGGGGCATCATGCCGAGGCGGGTCGGGCCATGGGGTTCTGTCTCTTCAATACTGTGGCCATTGCCGCACGCTATGTGCAGAGGAAGTATGGGCTCTCCAGAGTGCTGATCGTCGATTGGGATGTGCATCACGGCAATGGGACCCAGCATAGCTTCGAGGACGATCCGTCCGTGTTGTTTTTCAGCATCCACCAGTACCCCCATTATCCTGGCAGCGGTAGGGTGACCGAGCGAGGCAAGGGAGACGGAGAGGGATTCACGATCAATGTGCCGATGGAAGCCGGAGAGGGTGATGAGGCGTACCAGGCGGTCTTCCTCAAAGCGCTCGTGCCGGCGGCCGATGGGTTCAAGCCGGAGTTCGTCATCATTTCTTCCGGATTCGATGCGCACAAGGACGATCCCTTGGCGAGCATGGGGTTGACGGAAGCAGGGTATGCCGATCTGACGGGCATCGTCGCCGGGATTGCCAAGCGCCATGCGAAGGGCCGCATCCTGTCGTCGCTTGAAGGGGGATACAATCTGACCGCGCTCGCTGCATCCGTCGATGCCCATATCCAGGCTCTCTTGCACGCATGAATTCGGCTTGAGATCCAGAGCGCCGCCGCTGGTAAAAAAGGAAAGGCTATGAACCACCCGCTGTTGATCGATACGGATACATTGCAAGACCGATTGGGTACGCCCGGCCTCGTGGTGATCGACGTGCGTGGTCGAGCGGCTTATGAATTCGGCGGCCATATTCCCGGCGCTGTGCATACCACATGGCATGAGTACAGTGATCCCGCCGCCGTGCCGAAAGGATTGCTGAATCCGGACCTTGGCCGGATCGAACGGCATCTGCGCACGCTCGGCATCAGCAATGAGAGTGAGGTGGTGATCTACTCCAATCCCTTCGATAACTGGGGCGACGAAGGGCGAATGTTCTGGATGCTGGAGTATTTGGGCCACCAGCATCTGCGGATTTTGGACGGCGGCTGGGTCAAGTGGACGGCGGAGAAGCGGCCGTTCGAGCACGGCCGTGTGTCGCCGACCCCCGGGAATTTCCACGCGCAGCCGGTCAACGCCCTGGCGATCTCCAAGGACGACTTGAAGCAGATCGTGCGATCGCCCCATGACCAAACCGCCATCTTGGATGCGCGGAGTTTGGAAGAATATATGGGGAAAGAAGTCCCCGGTATTCCAAGACCCGGGCACATTCCGTCGGCGATCCACGTGGCCTGGAACGGATTCTTGAACAAGGATGCGACGATCAAGGATACGGAAGTGATCAAGGAAATGTTGGAGGACAAAGGCATCCGGGGCAATCAGGAGCTGATCTGTTATTGCACCGGCGGAGTGCGGTCGGCGTGGTTGTATTTCATCCTCAAATTATCGGGGTATCGGACGGTCAGAAATTATCCGGGGTCCTGGTGGGAGTGGAGCCGGGATTTCGCCTGCCCGGTGGAGAAAGATTTTCACGGACTGCAAAAAATGCTCGGGTTCGACCAGGCGGCCAGGCCTTCTTGACAGGGTTGGGAACGCTGTGTAAGGTGAACGCACGATCGATGCGATGCGTTGATGCATCGAGCTCTAACCATGGAGGAGGCGGCGATGAGAATCAAGATCGGTCAGGGTGCGTTGGTTCTGGCTGCGGTCGGGGCGCTCGCCGGTTTGCCGATGTTGAGCGGTGTGGCGCTCGCCGGCAACAAACATCTCGATGAAGCGGTGGAGCATGCGCGAGGAGCCGCGTCGCACGGAAAGGAAGGGCATGCGGATGCCTGCGTTCAGCATGCGGAAGAAGCGCTCAAGCACGCGCAGGCCGCCGGTGTGAAAAATCCCCATTTGGACGAGGGTGTGAAGCATTTGAAAGAAGCCGTCTCGCACGGCAAGGCCGGGCATGCCGATGCGTGCAAGGATCACGCGGACGGTGGCGCGACGCACTTGGCCGAAGTGAAGTAGAGGCGAGCAAGTTAGCGCTGACAGCTGTGAGCTGAAGGCTGGGAATTGTGGAACGGGCAGGGACTACTCCCTGCCCGTTCTTGCATAAGGGGGAAGCGACGTCGGTGCGCGTTGGGTTCTATCAATACAATCCGCTGTTTGGCGAAGTGGCCAGGAACCTCGACCAGGTGACGGCGAAGTTAGAGCAGACGGAGGCCGATCTCATCGTCCTGCCCGAGCTCTTCGCGTCGGGCTATCAATTTGTGTCACAGGAGGAGGCGCAGCGGCTGGCCGAGCCGGTCCCTGACGGCCAGACGGTTCGCCGCTTAATGGATGTGGCCAAACGACGCCGGATGCACATTGTCGCCGGTCTGCCGGAACAATCCGGTTCACACTGCTACAACTCTGCGGTCATCGTGGGACCATCCGGGTTTCTCGGCTGCTATCGCAAGACACACCTGTTTGATGAAGAGACCCTGTTTTTCACGCCGGGTGATAGCGGATTTCAAGTATGGGATATCGGCGCGGCGAAGATCGGCGTGATGATTTGTTTCGATTGGTACTACCCCGAATCGGCTCGATCCCTGGCCCTGCAGGGGGCCGACATCATTTGTCATCCGTCCAATCTCGTGCTGCCGAACTGTCCGGATTCCATGCCGGTGCGATGTCTGGAGAATCGAGTGTTTGCCATTACCTGTAATCGCATCGGCAGCGAGGCCCGTGGAGGGAAGGACCGGTTGACCTACATCGGGAACAGTGAGATCGTAACGCCCAAAGGCATCATCCGGTATCGGGCTTCCCGCGACGGCGAAGATCTTGCCGTGCTCGACATCGATCCCACCGAAGCGCGCAACAAACGTCTGAATCGGTATAATGATCTGTTGCGCGATCGCCGTGCCGCGCTCTATAAGCCATAGCCTGCATGACCTATACGCTTCTTCGCCCCGTAATCGCCGATCCGCTGTTCCGCGCTTCGTCGATCGTATCTCGTGAAGCGTGAAGCAGGACAGACGGAGGAGTTGATCTTTTTGCCTGCCAGATACGAGATACGCTTCACGAGGAACAAACAACCAGTAGGGTTCAGACTTGCGTGCAGGAGACAGGCGCGGTAGGATTTCTGCATGGAACCGAAACTCGGCAAAGGTATCTTTCTGATCGCCGCCCCGAGTCTGCGCGACCCCAATTTCCGTCAGACGGTGGTGCTGCTGTGCGAACATGGGCCGGAAGGCGCCTTGGGTATGGTGGTCAACCGTCCGACGGCCATGTCTATTTCCGAAGCGCTGCCGCAGGTGCCGATCATCGAAGGGGCCGGCCACGTGCTCTATGCCGGCGGTCCGGTGCAGACGAACCAGGTCATGCTGCTCTATCGGGGTAGCCAGTTTCCAGAGAATGCACATCCCGTGTTCGACGGGGTGTGTCTCGGTGGCGATATAGGCATGGTGGAGCGGATTCTGACCGAGACCGGCAGCAAGGAATCCTTCCGCGCGTATCTGGGCTATTCGGGGTGGGGGCCAGGGCAATTGGAAAACGAGCTGAAAACCGGTTCGTGGATCCTGGTACCCGCTGATCCCAAGTGGGTGTTTGAAACAGACCCCGAGTTGGTCTGGGGTGAGTTATTGCGCACGCTGGATGAGTCCTATCGGCCTTACGCAGATATGCCGTTCGATCCCTCCTCCAATTGATTTCCCGCACGATCTCCATTGCAGCCGTTCCCACCGGAATGCTACGCTCTTCACATGCCGACGGTGAGAGGTATGGGGCGCGCATGCGATCGATCCTGAGCGTTGCAACCATACTCCTGGTGTGGACGCTGATGTCAGGCTGCGGAGTCGGCATTGCCCTGATCAAGTCCGAGGCGAAGCTGGATCGGCTTGCCGTCCCCATGACCAAGGCGCAGGTGCTCGATCACATCGGGCATCCGGACCGCGTGCTCAAGGACGATGGGCGTGTGCTGGTTTGGGAGTATTCCCTCACAACCAGGAAGCAGTGGTTGTATGAGCTGGCCTATTGTCCGCTCTCGATGTGGGTTCTCGGTTGCCTCGTCTATCCGATCACGAACTATCTGTCCGATCAACGCGAGCAGCCGCAGCATGTCGTGCTGATTGACAACGAGCTCTGTGCCTGGGGTGTCCCGACCGCTATCGCGCAGAGGCGGCGCGCGTGCGTCGCAGTCGGCGCGCCTTCCGGTGGAGGCGGGTCGTGGGCGAGACCGGAGCCGGTGGTCTCGGGGAGAGGGCCGATTGATCGAGACACGATTGGCCGGTACCAGACGATGGCGGTGATGCTGTTTGACGATGCCGCCGGCGCGCAAGGAACCGGCTCCCGAGTGGCGGGCATCGTGACCACCCTCATGCTGGATCTCGATGTGCACATGGTCGAACGGGCTCAGCTGGACGACGTGTTGCGGGAGCAGGTCATCCAGCTGACCCATGCCGACGACGCGAATGCGCTGAAAATCGGTAAGTTGGTCGGGGCACAAGCCGTCATTGTCGGGGAGGTGCAGCAATGGGAACGGCATGAGCAGGAGCGCACCAACAGCGTGTCGTTGGCCTTGCGGATGATCGATGTGGAAACCGGCCTGCTCCTGTTCAGCGGGCAAGGACATCTTACCGATCCAACGAACGACAATCCGGAAAGCTCCGCGCGCCTGATCGTACATCGGATACTTACCCAGTTCGGCACCCAGGCCGGACTGTTGGGGTCCGGGCGGATCGGTGTTTACTGGGAGTTGCAGGAAGAGCAAGGGGGACGATTCTATTTGGTGAGGGAGTTGCGGGGAGGTCTGCCGGCTGAAAAGGCCGGGCTCAAGGTCGGCGATCGTGTCGTGGCATGTAACGGTGAGCCGCTGTCAGGGATCAAGACCGAACGCGAGGCGAAGGGGCTGTGCCGGGTTGATGCGGGAAAGGTCTTGCAACTCGACGTGAGGCGGGCGGACCAAGTCCTCGATGTATACGTGACGGCTGAAAAGCGGCCGGGATTATAGGTGAAAGGAGTGAACGTGAATCAGCCGCCAGTGGGGCGTCCGTCAACCGACGAGTTGTTGAGGAAATTGCACGAGCAGCCGCAGATTCCTTTGACCCACTGGCTAAGGGCTCCGGCGCATGTGCATTACAAGGCCTTCCGTATGGCTGACCCGCCGGCACAACGACCTGCGAGCCGGCAGGAGTTCCAGTCGTTGCTGGGGATGTTCCAGATTTCCCAAGAGAACATGTTGTTGCGGGAAACGTTCGGTTATGGCGTCAAGGAGGAAGCGACCGGCGACCGGCTTATCGTCATCTGGCAGGCCCATACCGAGTATTATAACTACCAGGTATGGCATCTCCCTCCGCCGGGAAATAGCGATCTTGCATTCGGTCCCCTGACCTTTCCGGCCTATCGATTTCCCAATTCGGCCCTGGGAACGGAAGTGTGCCGATTGGACATACTCTTGTCGGCAGAGGCGCCATCGTCCCGGGAAGGAATGCGCGCGCTGTTTCCGGGCCCTGTGCTTTACGGGAGCCGGATTCTCAATGAGCATACGACCGTGATCACCAGCTTTACACCGGATCGACAGGGCAGGGAACGTTACTGGGTGACGGCCGGGCCGTCGCGGTCCAACTCTTCGCATCTGAAAGACATCGTCGATGCCATTGTGCGGATCGAGACCTACTATCATCTGCTGCTGATGCAGAAGCCGCTGTTCTCCGCCGCGATTGATCAGGTCTACAAGTTCGAGCAGGTGCATCTGCAACAACGTGAAATCATCACGGGCCATATCGGTCACGCTGACTCCCAGACGCTGCAGCGCTGGATGAACAGCCTGACGCAAGATTTGCTGAAGACGAACCGCATGGCCGGCAAGCTGCACTTCGAGTTGTCCTCGTCAACGCCGTACGACAAGATCGTCCATGCGACGCTGGCGTCGCTGACGGAGAAGCCGCTGGAGTCCTATCGGCCGATCTCTGACTATGTGTTGGGCGGCATTACCGGCGTAGCCGAGGGGTATCAGCAATTATTGAAGCGGATCGATACGTTGCGGAACGGATTTGAGGGGATCATTGCCATCATCCGCACGCGCGTCGATTTGATTGTGGAAGCGCAGAATCTCGCCCTCCTCCAAAGCGTCGACAAGACGACGAAGAGCCAGGTCATCCTCCAGCATACCGTCGAAGGACTGTCGGTCATCGTGATCGCCTACTACCTCGCCGGCCTCGCAGGGTATGTCTTCAAGGGGCTATCGGAAGTGGGATGGCTGAACAATGCGAATATTGCGTCGGCGATCTTTGTTCCCATTGCCATCGGTCTCGCCTTTGCCATTACGATGGTCAGCAAGAAGTTCCTGCATAACAAGCTGATCGGCGAGCAGCCGGCGCCGAAAGCGAACAAACCCGAAGCGTAAGCGGCAGGCCGCATGCGGCTGCTGGCGTCGCGGTTAGTATAATCATTAGGCCATTTGGATTGAAATCGCGGACTGAAGCTGGATGGCGGGCCAGTGTGATGGCCGAAGAATCAATGAGGGCTGAGAGTCTGCTCCAGAAATCGTCCGGTATGTGACGCCGCCACTTTCGCCACCTGTTCGGGACGACCTTCCGCCATGATGTGTCCCCCGGCTGCGCCGCCTTCGGGGCCGAGGTCGATGATCCAGTCTGCGGATTTGATGACATCCAGATTGTGCTCGACGACGACCAGTGTGTTGCCGGCGTTGACGAGCTTGTGGAGGACGTCCAGCAATTTCTTGATGTCGTCAAAGTGCAGGCCCGTTGTGGGCTCATCCATGATATAGAGCATACCAGGGGGCTGGCTCCCCGAGTTGGTTGAGGGGTGCCTGTCCCCGTTCATCCGTCCGGGAAGGGGGACAGTCCCTTGGCGGGACAGTCCCCCGCCGTCTTTCAACTCCGCCGCGACTTTCAACCGCTGGGCTTCTCCGCCTGAGAGAGTTGTCGCTGACTGGCCGAGGCGCAGGTAACCCAGGCCGATCGACGACAGCAAGTGCAACCGTTCTTGGAGCTTCGGCGTGCCGGTGAAAAACGACAGGGCCTCATCGATCGTCATGGCGAGGACGTCTGAAATCGTCTTGTTCCGATAACGAATGCCGAGGACCTTCGGCGTGAACCGTTTCCCCTCGCACAGTTCGCAGGGAGCGTAGATGTCTTCGAAAAAATACATCTCCAACTTTTCGACGCCGGCCCCTTCGCACCGGTTGCACCGTCCGCCGGGAGTGTTGAAGGAGAAGTGGCCTGCCGTCAGCCCTTGGCGGATGGCCTCCCGTTCACCGGCAAACAACTGGCGGATTTCGTCGAAGGCTTTCAGATAGGTGATGGGATTGGAGCGTGGGGTGCGGCCGATCGGTTGCTGGTCGATGAGCCGAACGCCCTTGAGATGTTCGATGCCCTTGATAGCTGTGAAGCGGCCCATGGGGAGCGACTCGATGCGAAAGGCACGGGCGAGTGCGCGGTACAGGGTATCTTCCACCAACGTGCTCTTGCCGGAACCTGAGACGCCGGTCACGCAAACGAACATGCCGAGCGGGATACGCACGAGGAGGTCTTTGAGATTGTGTTCCGCCGCGCCGGCGACGACGAGGAATTGTCCTGATCCGGGGCGCCGAGATTTCGGCAGCGGAATGGAATCTTCTCCGCGAAGATAGCGGGCGGTTGTGGCCTGAGGATTGCGCATGAAGGTCTCGAAGGGGGCGGCGCAGACGATGTGTCCGCCCTGTTCTCCCGATCGCGGCCCCATTTCAACCACATAACTGGCCGACTCGATCATATGCCGGTCATGCTCGACGACTACGACGGTATTGCCGGCTGCCGCCAGGTCTTTGAGAATACCGGCGAGCAAGTTTGTGTCCCGCGCATGCAGCCCGATCGTGGGCTCGTCGAGCACATAGAGCGTGCCGACCAGCCGGGCGCCGAGCTGGTTGGCGAGCGATACACGCTGCGCTTCACCGCCCGACAGTGTTTTCGTTTGCCGGGCGAGTGTCAGGTAGCCGAGGCCGACGCGCAGGAGAAAGCCGAGTTTTGCCCTCAGTTGCCGCAGGATGTCCTTGGCAATGTCCTGGTCCGTGGGGCGAAGGGGTAACGACTCCATCCACGCGGCCACCTGTTCGATGGTGAGTTCTGAGATGTCATGAATGTCACGGCCGGCAATTTTCACGAACCGGGCGTCCGGCCTCAGGCGGCTGCCTCGGCAACCGGGACAATCGAAGGGTGTGCGGTAGCGGCTGAGCAGCACGCGCACGTGCAGCTTGTACCGCTTGCCTTCCAAGTACTCGAAGAACTCGTTGATTCCGTCGAACGACTTGTCTCCGGTCCAGAGCAGTTGCTGTGTGTCTTTCGGGAGCAGCCGGTACGGCGCGGTGAGGTCGACGCCTTTGCGTTTCATGGCGAGCAACATCTGTTTCTGCCACCAATCGGCGCTGGGCTTGCTCCAGGGCTCGACGGCGCCTTGGGCCAGTGACTTATTGTGGTCCGGAATCACCAACTCCGGATCGTAACGCAGGACATTGCCGAATCCCTTGCATTCGGGGCAGGCGCCAAGCGGGTGGTTGAATGAAAAGAGGATAGGCCGGAGCGGCTCGAACGTCCGGCCGCAGCTCTGACACAGAAAACTGGTGCTGTAGGACTGAAGGCCGTGACCGATGATCTCGATGGCACAACGCCCCTCGCCTTCACGCAACGCGGTTTCTACGGCCTCAGCCAGCCGTGACCGGTCGGTTTCCCTGACGATGAGGCGGTCGAGTACCACGTGGAGAGCCTGGTGCTTGTGGAGCGATGAGGGGGTGATCTCTTGGAGCGAAACAATGTCGCCGCCTACTTTCAGCCTTGTAAATCCACGGGTGAGCAGCGATTGGATGAACGATGCTTCCGTCTTTGCCGATGGCGGAGTGATCGGAAACAACACCATCGCTCTCGTCTCAGGGAATCGCCGGAGCAGGTCCTCCGTGACCGCATCCGGATGAAACGAGCGGGCTTCCTGACGGCAATCCGGACAGGTCGGCTTGCCGATCTTGGCAAAGAGCAGCCGCAAGAGATCGGCAATTTCCGTGGTGGTGCCGACGGTCGAACGGGCGGTGCGCACCTGATTCTTCTGTTCGATCGCGATGGCCGGGCGTACATTCAGGATGCGGTCCACGTCGGGGCGGGCCACTTTATCGAGAAACATGCGGGCGTAGGTTGAGAGCGATTCGACGTAGCGCCACTGGCCTTCAGCAAACAGGGTGTCGAACGCCAAGGAGGATTTCCCCGATCCGGAGACACCGGTAATGGCCGTGACTTGATTGTGGGGAATCTGGAGCGAGATGTTCTTGAGATTATTCTGCCGCGCGCCTTCGATGATGAGGTGGGAAATCAGATCCGAGGCCATAGGGGCTGGCTTCACAGCGGGGCTCCAGAGAAGGGAAAGAGGCAATCCTAGCAGCCTCGTCCGATCCCTTCAATGAGGATTCGAGGAGGGCGTTGGCTGGTGGACTCAGCGCAACCAGAGCCGCAAGGCGCCTATGCAGCCCATATACAACACGAGTGATCCGACCATAGCGGGCCAGAAGCCGAAACGGGGAATGCCCACGATCATCGTGGTCACGTACACGATCCAGGGCGGGACGAACCACAAGAGATGCTTGGCGTAACTGACGACCGCGTCCTGGCCCCCGTTCAGGTAGATCAGGACGAACGTCGCGCCGGTAATGGCGGGAAAGGTGCTGGCGAAGGCGGCGAGAAACGATTTGCCTTGCGAGCCAAGATAAGTCGAGATGCTGACGATCGTTCCGCCCAGCAAAAAGTACACGGCATACTTCACCACGTCACTCACAATGCCCCCTCCTCAGAATCCTTGAAACGCATCTATCGCTTCCCGTTCCAGTAAGTCGCCCTGGCCCGTATAGCGCGGAGAGAAATGAAATACAATCAGATCGCGGACCTGAGCTTTGCGCGCCAGGAGTCCGGCCTGCCTCGCAGTCAGATGGTACCGGTCGCGGGCTTTCTCGGCATCGACATCCAGGTACGGCGATTCACAATAGAACACATCCGCACCTTGGGCGAGTGCCACAATCTTCGCTTCATTCTCATCGTCGTAGCGCGCATCGACCACGTAGGCGATCTTCTGTCCGCGCGAGATGGTCAAGAACCGTTCCTTCACCTCTCCCAGCACAAATTCACGGTCTTCCCGCCGGTGTTCGTCGTAGAGCGCCACCGTGAAGCGGAAATCGTCCGGCCGTCCCAGCCAGATGTGTTGTTTGACATCTTTGAGCCACGCGCCAACCCGCAGCCCGGCCTCATGCAGTTTCTGCGTGTTGACGTTGATATGAAACAGCTCTTCCAACGAATAGGCGAATGAGGGAATGCGATGGTTCAAAGCAACCGCCTTGACGGTGAACATCGGATCTTCGAGCACCGTGACCAGCGGACCATCATGGCACGGCGCTGGCGTGCTGGTCCGGTCTGACGGTTGGAAACCGGTGCTCGCGAGAAAAGTCGTCCGTTGAATTTCGCGCTCGTGGAATTCCTGAACGTCGATGGTGAGTGGGTAGCCGTCCACCAGATTCCAGGTGTACCCGCGGAGCTTGCCCTGCACGTTCTCGATGAGTCCGGGCGGACCGAACAGTCGGAGCGTCTTCCCTCGCCCCAGGGCGACCCGCAGGACGGAGTCGAATCCGATGAAGTGGTCCATATGGGTGTGAGAGATGAAAATTTCGCCGGCCCGCAAGAGCCTGGTAGGGCCCAATCCGTCGTTGTGTCCGAGATCGAAGAGCAGTGCCCGCTTGGACCAGCGAATGTCCACGTAGACGCCGGGGTCTCCGAACACATCGTTGACCAAGTAGCTGGAAAAGGAGGGATTCATCGTGCCGTTGTGAACAGGGGATCGACGAGTGTCATCCGATCACCGCCCGCACTGCCAGGTACATCATCATCACCTCGACTGCGTGCGCCACAATGGTGATGGAGAGATTGCCGGTGCGCAGCCGGATGATTCCCCAGATCAGCCCATCCCAAAGGGCGATCCAGTGCAGATGGCGGAACGTATTGACCATGAACGGATCGAAGGCAAAGAACAGCGACGTGATGAGCAGGGCCAGCGGCATAAGACGGCCGTCCGCGCCGGATTTCCAGAGACGGGACTCCAACGCAGCAAGCCGGCCCAAGAGGAAGCCTCGAAAATTGAGTTCCACAAAGAGGGCGATGGTGAAGATCACCCACGGGAACATAATCAACGAGGGAAGCCGGCCATGGGGGGTCTGTTTCAAAAAGGTGATATCGTATCCCAGTGAAGGATAGACCGCGAGAATCACACAGGTATTCAAGATGCCGAGCACGAAGCCCGTCAGCAGCCCCCAGCGAAGACCGTTGCGCACGTTTGCACAGTCGAGTCCGAGCCGGGACCAGACGGCCTGATTTCGGGATGCCCACATCATTAGCGCCAGATACGCGAGGAGCTGCGGAATGAATTGAACCAGCGTTCGTGCTTGGAGCGAGACAGGCAGGAAGTAGTAGCCGACGGTGGCGGCAAGGGGAAGCAATGCCAGCGCGGATCCCCACTCCGCTGCCTGCGTATGAGCGAGCCGATCCGGCTCGGAGACCATTGCTGCAGTTAGTCCAGCTGAAGATTGTATCGCTCAAGTGTCGTTGCTTTGTGCCGCGCGAAATTGGAGAGCGATTTATTATAATCAACGGTGGCCCGCAACTCGTTCGCCTGTGCCGTCGCGAGGTCACGCTGAAAGTCGAGCACGAAACGGGTGGTGCTGAGTCCCACCCGCAGCCGCTCTTGTTCGGCTTGCAGCTGCTTTTCTGCCATGATGCGGGCTGAACGGGTCGTCTCAATGCGTTTGAAGTCGGTTTGGACCCGGCGCACAGCCTCACGGATGCCCACAATGACCTGCTGGCGGATCTTGGCCAGCATGGCCTCGGCGTTTTTGACTTCCAATTCCCGCTTCGTATAGGTGTTGACGGCCGAACGGTTGCCGAGGGGATAACTCAACACAAGGCCGGCTCCGTAGTTGTAGAAATCACCGCTGAAATTTCTGGTAAAGGAGTCGCCGTAGTCTTTCCCCAGTCCGGACATCCCCATCGTGCCCTGGAAGGAGAGGGTGGGGAGCAGCTGGTTGCGGGCGAACTGTTTATTGATCTCACCTGATTCCACGTTTTTCTTCGCTTGGGCGATTTCGGGCCGCTGGTCGATGGCCGTGTCGATTGCTTCCTGAAGACTGATCGGTTCCAGGAAAGACAGGGGGATGTCGGTGGGGATGATCCACACATCTTGGCGCAAACTCTCTTCCCCGGGATTGAGGAGCCGCCGCAGCTGATCGCCCTGGTCGCGGATCGCCCGCTCGGTCACCAGCACCTGTTCAATGCGCGAGGCGACGGCGGCTTCGGCTTGGAGGACATCCACAATGGACATGATACCCGCCTTCGCCTTGGCCCGGTTGGTGGCCAGCAGTTCTTCCGCCGCTTTGAGAGCGGCTTGCGCAACTTTCAAATTCTCGTTGGCGAAGACCAATTCCCAATAGGCCTGCTCCACCGAGGCGATCACGGTCATGACGCGATCGCGAAACACGTGCTGCTCCACCTCGGCGTTGTTCTGGGCAACCTTGATGAACGTCTTGTTGACGTCGATGCCTGCGTTCCGGAGCAGCGGCTGGGTGAAGGTCAACGCCAGGCCGCCCGTCCATGCCGGATTGAACAGAAATCCCGTTGCCACGTCTTGGTTCACGTTGGTGCGGGAGGGGCTGTAGTTCAGGTCGATATTTCCGCCGGTGATCAGGTTTTGCGTCAGGTCCACGGTGACCGAATGGGATCGCTGGTCAAAGATGGTGATGTTGTTCAAGGCGCCGCCCGTTCCGCCGAACACCGGCCGGTTGAGCGGACTCGCCGCTCGGTTGTAGGTTCCGTTGAGGCTGAACGTCGGGTCGAACTTGGATTGTTCGATGACGATGTCGGCCAGCCGGCTTTCCTTCGTGTGGCGGCTGATGCTGATGTCGAGATTGCTTTGCAGTGCCCGAATCGCCGCATCCGCCAGCGAGAGAGATTCGCGCTGCTCGTTGGACGGATCGGTTCCGATCCCCGCACACCAACCGGCGGTCGGCCCCGAGAGGCTCACGAGACCGGCTAAGACGAGTGCAATACGGCAGTATCCCTGACCGAATGTGGCGACAGACATAAACGCCTCCGTGGACAGTTGTAGTAGACGCATCATATAATGCATCGATGGAACGCGTCCATGTTTGATGGGATGAAAACATACGCTGCGGTTGGGAGAGCTCGGATGGTACCGATCGTACTATGGATCTGCTTGCTGGTGACAGCCGGAGCCGGCTCGTCCGCGTGGGCTCAGAGTGTGTCGGGCGTGCGGGCCTTCGGCGGCGGTGTTGCGCCGCTGGCCAGAATGCCGGGCGGAAGTCTCTACAACGACAATCAGGGCACGCAGGGATTCATGTACACGCCGGGCCAAAACTTTGAATCGTACAGTTTTCGTAATCCGACGACAGGCCAAGCCTGGAGCGGCGCGGTGGGGACGTTAGGTCCGCAACTGTCCATCGGGCTCATCCAGGGAGCGAATCAATCGGGCACTCCGCTCGTCTTACCCGGACCTCCGCGCCAAACGTCGCCGCTATCTGAGGTGCAATCTCCGCTCATCGAGTCTTCTCCGCGCTCGCTCCTCGACGAGATGCCGTAAAGACTATTCGCTGTGTGAAGGCGTTCAAGGACGCAATAACACACTGAGCCCCAATTTTCAGCATGCGACTATCAAGTCCGATCCAAGAATCCCAGGCGACCACTCAGTTCCCTTCCAAGTGGCCGCCTGTTTGCAGCATAATCTCACAGTTCCACCGTCCGATCGGTTTCCCAGATCAAGACTTCTGCACCAGTGCTCTCCGCTGTCAATGACCGAGCGCCCGCGCGCGTCAGCCGGGCTTCATCGCCAGTATTCAGTACACCGGCCTGTTCAAGACGAGCCGATCCCTTTGCTACGAATACATGGACATACAACGCATCCGGTACGATCACAGTCTCGCCGGGTCCCAGTCTCCCGCCCCAGAGCATAGCGCCCTTCTGTCTGATCGAGATGGCGGCTTCATGTCCGCGGCCGGATGCAATCGGGACCAATCCGCCTTTGCTCAGTTGGCCGTTAATATCCAACTGTTGATACCCGGGCGTAAGGTGTTCCGTATCCGGTGGCACCCACATCTGAATGAAATGGACGGACGTATGGCTTTTGGGGTTCATTTCCGAATGCCAGATGCCTGTTCCCGCGCTCATGCGCTGAGCGAGCCCCGGATAAATGATCCCGTGATTCCCTTCCGAATCTTTGTGCTCCAGTTCGCCGTCCAATACCCATGTCACGATCTCCATGTCCCGGTGAGGATGCGTCCGAAATCCTGTGGTCGGTTTTACGAGGTCATCATTGTGGACGAGCAACAGCCCGTGATGGGTATTCGTCGGGTCATAATGATTCGCAAAGCTGAAGCTGTGTCGGGACTCGAGCCAACCTGCATATGTCTGAAACCGCTCCTCCTTACGCCGGATCTCAACAGTGTCCTTCTGCTGCAGTGTCATGATGCCTTCTCCTTTCTCGTCTGCTCCGTCTGTGGAAACGGGCCTTTGTTTTACTCACCGCTTTCTGTATAAGGCTGAGGGCAGCGAAAACAAGAACGCACCGCGTGGTACCCTAGGCACCGATTGGAAACTTAATGGTAGAACGGAATCCCAACACCAAGCACCTGGCCTGTCCTGCTGAATTCACAGCGGACCTCATTGGCGGCCGATGGAAGATTGTGCTGTTGTGGTACCTCTTTCAAGGGGTGCAACGTTTCTCCGACCTCCAACGGGCGGTTCCCGGGATTACGCAGAAAGTGCTCACCCATCAGCTGCGCGACATGGAGAAAAGCGGCCTTCTCAAACGGACGGTGTATCCTGAGGTTCCGCCGAGGGTGGAATATCGAATCACCGCGCTTGGCTTGACTCTCAAGCCTGTGGTCGACGCGATGCATCATTGGGGGGCGGAGCACGCTTCAAAACAGTAGGCGATCTATCGTGCCACGTCCATCAAGAGTACTGGACATTTCATTGCGTGCTTAATAGCCAACCGTAAAACGACGGCTCACATGTTGCGGGTGTTCAACCTCGTCAATCATGGCCATCGCAAAATCTTCCAATGAAATCCGGCTTTCCCCGTCCGCATCTTTCAATAATTGATCTGTTCCAAGCCGAAACCGTCCCGTCCGCTCACCAGGGAACAGATCAGCCGAAGGAGAGAGGACTGTCCAGGCGAGGCTGGTTTCTTGACGCAGCATGTTCAGCGCGTCGCGGGTGGCCAGTGCGCCTTGTTTATACTGCGCGGGAAAGCCGGGAAGATCGACCCCCTGCACTCCGGGCTTCACCTCCAAACTCCCGGAGCCTCCAACAAACAGGAGCCGCTTTACGCCGGCTTTCTTGACACCATCAATAATGGCTCGCGTGCCTTTGAGCTGCAGATTATAGATGTCCGGATTGCCCCATCCCGGATTAAAGGCGCTGATCACTGCGTCATGGCCTCGAACGAGCCGGGCAATTTGATCGAGGTCGTAGACATCGGCTTCAAAGGCATGGACGGCGGCGTGTGAAGGGAGCTTTTCCCGATCCCGAGTAACAGCGCTCACCTCATGCCCACGCTGTAACGCCTCGTGTAAGATCGCTGATCCGACAAAGCCGGTTGCGCCAATAAGTACGATCTTCATGTTGATACTCCTTGTGTCCGAAAGCCGTGTGCGCGAAGTCGAGATGGGGAGCTTCGAAATGATTCCTTTTTGGACCTCCTCCAGGATAGGCCAGAATCCCTGTGAAATCGACAGGGGATTCTGAGGCTTTCAGGGGAGGTTTTAACACGGTTTGAACGGGGACAGACCTCACGGATGCGCGGGGAAGGGTGTCAGTTCCCTGACTTCACGGCGCATTGGCCAATTGCCAGGCCAATGCCAGGACATACCGGGCGACGGACTTCAGAATCTCCGGATCGATTGTATCGGCTGTGTCGGTGGGTTGGTGAAAGTGAGGATGGACCCCGCCGCTGACGACGGTGATGGTCGGCACGCCGGCTTCTTTGAACGGCACGTGATCGCCGCCGGGGAAGAAACCAAATAGGTCAAGCTTGTCGCTGAGCCCGGCCGTCTGGCCTGCTTCTGACGCCACGCCTTTTTCGAATCCCGTCACGCCCACTGTGAGCCGCCCGTTGCCGACGCCTGCATGGTCGATATTGATCATGCCTACCGTCGAGGTCAGCGGCGCGATCGGTTGGGTGACGTAGTGCCGCGAGCCTAGCAGCCCCTGTTCTTCCCCGCTGAATGAGATGAACAGAATGGATCGCTTCGGTGCCACGGGCGCCGATGCCAGGACGCGCGCCACTTCCAGCATGACGGCGGTGCCCGAGGCGTTGTCGTCCGCTCCCGCGAAGAGACGGCCGCCTTGAAGCCCGAAATGGTCGCGATGGGCGCCGATGATGATGGTGTCCTGGGCGCGCGGCGAATACCCTCGGATGAGCGAGGCGATGTTAAAGAGCGTGCCCGTTGAGGACAGGGTGGTCCAGGCCAGTCGTGCCGTCACCTCGGTGGGAAAGGAGCGGGACGAAGTGCCGCGCGTGATCGTTTCCTGGATATCCTTGAGCCGGCCTTTTCCGGCCGTCGCGTGGGTGATGATCGACTCGGCGACGGCTGTGCTGATCCAGGCCCCCGGCAGTTGATGCGTCGGGTCCGTCTCGGCATAGAAGGCGGTCGGCGTGCCGGTGACTCCGCGGCGCAGTTCGTATGGGCTCAACACCGGTCCAGTGGCGGTCAGATACGCGACCGCCCCTTTCTCCTTGGCGATCCGCACCTTGTCCGCATGTGTGACGGCGCCTTTGTAAGGTTCCGGCTTGCCGCGCAGAAACAGGACGATCTTGTTCCGGACGTCCAGACCTGCATAGTCGTCGATGTGCTGGGCCGGGTCCGCGATGCCGTATCCGACGAACACGATCGTGGCATGGATGTCGGCCGACGGCGAGTCCAGAATGGGCAGGAAATCCGGTCCGATAAGGAGCGGCTGGCGGTCTTCGATCTGTATGTAAGGATCGGGTTGGATCGTCCTGGCGACAACCGGTACGGTTTGTTTCCATTCCCGCTGAGGCAGGGGATTGGTCCGGCTTTCCGGAGGAGAGGCGGTTGAGCGGTGCAGCCGAAGCGCGCTGAACCGGTCGGCCACGAATGCCGCCGACTCCCGATCGTGATCGGTGCCGGTCTGTCGTCCTCCGAATCGTGGGCTGCTGAGTTCCGAGATATCCGCCATCATCCGCTCGGTGGAGATCTGCTCCAACCCGCGTTCAATCCAAGTACCCGCTGAGATGGTTGAATCGAGCGTCGATTCAGATGCCGCGGTTCCTATGAGGAGGGGGATGGTGCAGACGGAGGCCAGAGCAATCGTGATCCGTTTCATCTGTTCCCGCAGGCTCCGAGGAGGACGGGCGACTATAGCATAGGCTGCGCAATCCATTGCACGATCTCAGCCGGACAGGGTACTATGCACAGCGTGCGGGCAGGCAGTACGGAAAGGGCAAGCCATGGCAGCCGGTGGGGCAGGCAACGGACTCTACGACTATCTCTACAAGCGATTCTTTGAGCAACGTGACGGCCACGAAGGATACCCGTTTCAGCACGCGCCCGGCGGCAGCGCGCCGATACGGATGGTGACTTTCCCTGATAAATTGCGGTGGTGGACATGGGATCGCTGGCGGCGGCGGAAACAGATTCTCGCCGAACGGGATCGGTTTCAGCAGGACATTCTTCAAATCAAGAAGCCCGGGCAGTCGAAGTAGGTTCATCGGGTGTTAGGGGTCCCGTGGGTTCAGACAAAAGGGGGCTTTGAAACTTGCCTTTTTTCGTCTGTCTGGGGTAGCATGCAGCTGCTTGGTTGCGAGAGGCCTGGCAAGCAAGCGCGGAGAGTGACAAGGCCTGAACGGATGTTGTTTTGGTCCAGCTCGGGAACCTTCTCAGAAGCCAGAGCTCGGTCGCCACTGTGCCCATGATGTCTTCGGCCCGTTCCTTCCTCGTTTCTTTCGCGCGTCCAAAACAACACCACTGTGTCAAAGGAGGAGTCTGATGGGTGCGAAGATTTATGTCGGCGGATTGCCATATTCAACAACCGAGCAGCAACTGAGCGATTTGTTCGCCGCGCACGGGGCTGTGGCGTCGGCGCGGATCATCACGGATAAGTTCACCGGGCAGTCCCGGGGCTTCGGATTCGTGGAAATGTCGTCCGATTCTGAGGCCCAGGCGGCGATATCGGCGCTGAACGGGACACAGTTCGGCGGTCGCACATTAACGGTCAACGAAGCACGCCCTCAGGAACCCCGTTCCGGTGGCGGAGGCCGTGGAGGATTTGGAGGCGGTCGGAACTGATCCGACCACACTCCGCTCGAATGAGGGGGTTGCCGGGCGTTCCGGCAGCCCCTTTTTTATTCCGCCCGTGGCATTTGAATCGCGCCCGGTCGGGCATTTGGTAATTGGTAAGATGATCGCCGGAGCGCCCTATGCCGCCGTTTAAGTTGGAAGCACCCTTCAAACCCTGCGGGCATCAGCCGGAGGCAATCGCCAAGCTGGTGGCCGGCGTGGAGGCGGGAAAAAGACATCAAGCCCTGCTCGGCGTCACGGGATCCGGCAAGACATTTACCATGGCCAATCTTGTCGAGCGGGTGCAAAAACCCACGCTGGTGCTTGTCCACAACAAGACCTTGGCCGGGCAGCTCTATCAAGAGTTCAAGCAGTTTTTTCCACGGAATGCGGTCGAGTATTTCGTCAGCTATTACGACTACTATCAGCCGGAAGCGTACATTCCGCAAAGCGACACCTACATCGCGAAGGATGCGTCGATCAACGACGCCATTGACCAGATGCGGCATGCCGCGACGACGTCGTTGCTTCAGCGCAACGATGTGCTGATCGTCTCGTCGGTCTCCTGCATCTACGGGCTCGGCTCGCCGGAGGTCTATCACGACATGCTCGTCTATCTGGAAGAAGGGGCCGAGGTCAGGCGGGAGAAGATCTTGGCCAAACTCGTGGAAATCCAGTATGAACGCAACGACGTCGATTTCCATCGCGGGACGTTTCGCGCGCGCGGGGACGTGGTCGAAATCTTCCCTGCGTCGTCGGAGGCCAAGTCGGTACGGATCGAGCTGTTCGGCGACACCGTGGATGCCATTCACGAGATCGACCCGCTGACGGGGAAATCCCTGGGCAAGTTGCCCAAGGTCGCGATCTATCCCAATACGCACTACCTCATCGCGCCGGACCGCTACGAACGGGCCATCACGGGTATTGAAGAAGAGCTCGATGAGCGACTCGCGGCCTTGAAGCGGGCAGGACAGCTCGTGGAAGCCCAACGGCTCGAACAACGCACGAAGTTCGACCTCGAAATGATTCGTGCGATGGGCTATTGCCACGGGATTGAGAACTATTCGCGCCACTTGAGCGGGCGCGCACCGGGTGAGCCGCCGCCCACTTTGTTGGATTATTTTCCAAAAGATTTTCTGTTGATCGTCGACGAATCGCACGCGACCATTCCCCAGGTCGGAGGGATGTATGAGGGGGACTATTCCCGGAAGCGCACCCTTGTGGACTACGGATTTCGCCTGCCGTCCGCCGTCGACAACCGCCCTCTGAAATTTGCGGAGTTCGAACGGTGCTTGAATCACGTGGTGTACGTGTCAGCGACGCCGGGTCCTTATGAGCTGGAACATGCCCAGGGCGAGGTCGTGGAACAGATCATCAGGCCGACCGGCTTGATGGACCCGCACATCGAGGTGGTACCGGCAAAGGGGCAGGTGGATCACCTGTTGGGACAAGTACGCGCCGAAGTCGCCAAGGGAGGGCGTGTGCTCGTTACGACGCTGACGAAACGCATGGCCGAAGACCTGACGGAGTACTACCACGATCTCGGTGTGAAGGTGCGGTATCTGCATTCCGATATCAAGACGCTGGAGCGGGCGGAGATCATCCGCGACCTGCGCCTGGGGACATTCGATGTCCTGGTCGGAATCAATCTGTTGCGCGAAGGCCTCGACCTGCCGGAAGTGAGCTTAGTGGCCATTCTTGATGCGGATAAGGAAGGGTATCTGCGCTCCTATCGCTCGCTCATTCAGACGGCGGGACGGGCGGCGCGCAACATTGACGGACGAGTGATTTTCTACGGCGATCTCGTGACGGATTCTATGCGGATGGCAATGGAGGAAACAGACCGGCGGCGCGGGATTCAGGCAGAGTACAACCGGGTACACGACATCACGCCCGCCAGCGTCAAGAAAGGGATTCCAGCGCTGGACTATGCCGTGGCCGATCTGGATTATGTGCAACTGGAGTTGGCGGCCGAGTCGGTCGAGCCGTATGGACCGGCGGGGGCGACGGTGCAGCGCATCGAACAGCTGGAGGCGGAGATGAAAACGGCGGCCAAAAAGCTGGAATTCGAACGGGCCGCGGAGCTGCGCAACAGGATTCGGGCGCTGAAGTTGAAGGACCTGGAGGTGAGATCGTAGGTTGCTACACGTGTTTGTAGAGGTAGATGCCGACGAACATGCCCAGGATGCTGAGGATGTTGATCTTGATCGTAAAGCCCAGCGTGAGTTTGACCAGAATCAGGTCGAGTGTGAGGGGTTGGGTGATACCAAGTGAGAAGTGGGTCGAGAAGATGTTCTGGATCGTACCTTGGGGCGCCATGACATGGAGAATTTCTCCGAGAATCCCGCCGAGCAGCCCTCCGATGAGCAGAAAAATGAACAGAATCCAGGGCGACTTTCGCACAAGAACCGTGCTCCTCTTGTCTTCCTCGCGCCGATCGACGCAGAAACTGATGGGAACCATATCGGAAGGCTCACGGCAAGTCAATAAATCCAGCCCTTTCAGTCATGGGCCTGTTCCCGGCTTCCCAGGCCTCCCCATTCTTGACTTGGCTGCAGTGGTTCTATAAACTGCACGATGCTCTTTTTCTAGATTTTTCGAGGCGATCGGAGATCTGGCGCAAGGCTTCGATGGCCTCTTTCTTTGTGGTCCTATGTTTGATGCACTGAGCGACAAGTTCGAGAATATTTTAAAGCGGCTTCGAGGGCAGGGTGTGCTCACGGAGCAAAACATCGCCGAGGCGCTCAAGGAAGTGCGATTCGCATTGCTTGAAGCCGATGTCAATTTCAAGATCGTCAAGGATTTCATCGAGCGGGTCCGCCTGAAGGCTGTCGGTCAGGAGGTCATGCAGAGTCTGACGCCCGGTCATCACGTCGTCAAAATTGTCTGGGAAGAATTGAGCGAGATGATGGGGCGTGAGCGCACAGGGCTTGCGCTCAGCTCCCGTCCGCCCACCGTGGTGATGATGGTCGGATTGCAGGGAGCCGGCAAAACGACGACCTGCGGCAAGCTGGCCCGCTTGTTCAAGAATCAAGGGAAACGTGTCCTGATGGTGGCGGCGGATCCACGCCGGCCTGCGGCCGGTGAGCAGCTCAGTTCCCTGGGGCGTGACCTTGGGGTCGAGGTCTACCGCGCGGATCAGGCGCAGGCTTCCGAGGCGGATGTGGTGCGCATCTGTCGGGCTGGTGTTGAACAGGGGCAGGCGCAGGGGTTTGACGTGGTGGTCCTGGACACCGGCGGGCGGTTGCATATCGACGATGACTTGATGGGGGAGCTGGTTGCGGTCAGAGAGGCGGTGGCGCCGCAAGAGGTGCTGCTCGTTGCCGATGCGATGACCGGTCAGGATGCCGTCACGATGGCGGGCCAGTTCGACCAGAAGGTCGGTTTGACCGGCGTCATCCTGACGAAGGTGGAAGGCGACGCGCGCGGCGGCGCGGTGTTGTCCATCCGGGCCGTCACCGGCAAACCGATTAAGTTTCTCGGCGTGGGGGAAAAATTAGATGCGTTGGAGGTGTTTCACCCGGACCGCATGGCGTCGCGCATTCTTGGCATGGGCGACGTGCTGTCGCTTATCGAAAAAGCGCAAGAAACGCTGTCTCGGGAACAGGCCGACGCGGCGCAGAAACGGCTGACGAGCAACACGTTCACGCTGGAGGATTTTCGCGCCCAGCTGGGACAAATGGGCCGTCTCGGCTCATTGGATCAGATCCTCGGTATGTTGCCCGGAGGGCAAAAGCTCAAGAACGCGATCGAAGGGGACAAACCGGAGAAGGAAATGGGCCGGGTGGCCGCCATCATCGATTCGATGACGATCCGCGAACGGCGGGATCACACGATTATCAACGGCAGCCGGAAAAAACGGATCGCGCGCGGCAGCGGCACCAGCGTGCAGGATGTCAATCGGTTGATCAAGCAGTTTTTGTCGGCGAAGAAACTGGCAAAAGCCATGACCGGCGCAGGGGGACGGCGGCAGTTGGCCCAACTCATGCGGTCGATGTGATGGAACGCAGTCGGCTGTCAGCGAATGGCTTTCAGCTATCGGCTGCAAGAAGCATTGGTAACGGAAGAAGCTGAAAGCTGATTGCTGTCGGCTCACTCATCTAAGGAGGACTTCGTGGCTGTTCATTTGAGACTTGCTCGGACAGGAAGACACAAGCGCCCCATGTATCGGCTGGTGGCGGCCGATTCACGAAAAGCGCGGGACGGACGGTTCCTTGAAATTCTCGGGACGTTTGATCCGTTGAAAGAAGCCGGCGTACCGGAGCTCAAGCAGGAGCGAGTGCTGACCTGGCTGCGGCAGGGCGCGCAGCCGTCGGTGACGGTGCGAACCTTGCTTCGCCGATCGGGCTTGTGGAAACAGTTCGAGGCGGAGAAGGCCGGACAAAAGGGCGCCGCCGCGAAGTAACATGCGTAGATGATGGTCGGCTCGCTTGAGACGGTCACGGTCGGGCGGATCGGGCGGCCCTTTGGGGTCAAAGGGCAGGTCAAGGTTCGGCCCTTGAGTGACGTGCCCGGTCGATTTGAGGCGTTGACGGACGTACAATTGGTGGCGAAGGACGGTCGGATGCTGGAGACGAGCGTCATCCATGTGCGGCGCGCGGGAACGGAATTTATCGTGGGGTTTGCCGGCCTGGCGACGCCGGAAGAGGCGAAGGTCTGGTCCGGTGGGCTGGTCCAGGCTGCTCGTGGCACCGCCCCCGCCCTTCCGAACGGACAGTACTATGCATGTGACTTGGTGGGCCTGGAAGTACACTCGGACCAAGGGCAGCCGCTCGGTGTGCTGGAAGAAATTTGGGACCTGCCGGGTAACCACGTCTTCGTCGTTCGGCAGGGCTCCAAGGAAACCTTGATTCCTGCGGCCAAGGAATGGGTGACGGCCGTCGATCTCGATCGCCGGAGGATGACCGTTCGTATACTGGGTGGGATGGACGAATAAGATGTTGCGGTTCGACGTGCTGACATTGTTCCCGGACATGGTGGCTCCCGTCCTGGGACAGAGCATGCTCAAGCGCGCCCAGGAAAAGGGGCTGCTTCATGTGACGGTGCGCAATCTGCGCGACTTCACCGATGATCGCCACAAGGTGGCGGATGACGTGCCGTATGGCGGCGGTGCCGGAATGGTGATGAAGGCGGAACCGATTTTGCGCGCGGTCGATGCGCTGAGGGGAAAAGCTCAGGCCTATGGTGAGACAATCCGGTTGCTGTTTCCGTCCCCCCATGGCCGGCCCTTCACGCAGGAGTATGCGCAGCGTCTCGCGGGCGAAGAACGTCGCATGGTGATACTCTGCGGCCATTATGAGGGGATCGATGAACGGGTCAGAACGGCCCTGGCACCGGAAGAGGTGTCCGTCGGCGACTATGTGTTGACCGGTGGCGAGCTGCCGGCGCTTGTCTTGATCGATGCGGCGGCTCGGTTGGTCCCGGGCGTGTTGGGTGATCCCCAGTCCATGGTTGAGGAATCGTTTTCGGATTCTCTCTTGGAGTATCCGCACTATACCAGGCCGGCAGAGGTGCGTGGTCTGGGTGTTCCGGAAGTACTCTTGTCCGGGCATCATGAAGCGATCCGCCTGTGGCGCCGGAAGCAGGCGTTGCGCAGCACATATCTGAGACGGCCCGATCTCCTGAGGGATCGAGTGCTCACGAACGAAGATCAGCGGTTGTTGAATGAATTGATGAACGAAGGCGTTTCGATGGCGCCCGTACGTAGCGGGGAGGAGGGATAAGTCGATGAATCAGTTAGAGCGCATTCAGCGGTCCTTGACGAAAAAGTCACCGCCGATCTTTGAAATCGGGGATGTCGTCAGAGTCCACGTCAAAGTCGTCGAAGGGGATAAGGAACGCATCCAGGTGTATGAAGGAACGGTGATCGCCCGCAAGGGATCCCTGAATACGGAGACGTTCACCGTCCGGAAGCTATCCTATGGCGTCGGTGTTGAACGTATTTTCCCGGTGCATTCGCCGATTGTCTCGAAGGTTGATGTCGTTCGGCAAGGACGTGTGCGGCGGGCGAAGCTCTACTACCTGCGCGGAAAGAAGGGGCGGTTCGCCAAAGTGGAAGAGCGCGAGTTCGTCGGGGAGAGTAAGTCGTCCACCCAGTCGGCCGCCGCTCAACCCGCTCCGGAAGCGCCCGCGAAGGCCTAAACACCCGGTTGTCCCGGGTTCGCCGTGTGCAGGGGCCGCTTGTCTCACACAGAGCCGTGATCGGGAGCGAGCCTGATGGGGCCTGCCGATGAGTTCGAGCAAGAAGCCCGGCGGCGCGGATATCGCCGTGTTGCCGGCATCGACGAAGCGGGGCGCGGGCCGTTGGCCGGTCCGGTCGTCGCGGCGGCGGTGATCTTGCCCGTCCACGCCAGGTTGACCGGTGTCGACGATTCGAAACAACTCCCCGCAGCTGAACGGGAACGGCTCTATCACGCGATCCTGGACAAAGCGGTCGGCGTGGGGATTGGGTCGGCCGACGCCGGAGAGATCGATGCCCTGAACATTTTAGAAGCGTCCCGTCTGGCCATGTGCCGGGCTGTTGCCAATTTGGATCCCGCTCCCGATTATCTCCTGACCGATGCCGTTATGCTCCCGGCGCTCCATCTGCCGTTGCGTCCGATCATCAAAGGTGATGCGCTGTCTCTCTCAATCGCTGCAGCGTCGATCATCGCCAAGGTCACACGGGATCGTCTGATGGTGGCGTTCCACGAGACATTTCCGCAATATAATTTCCTTTCGCATAAGGGGTATGGTACCGCGGAACATCTACGGATGCTGGCGCGTTTCGGGCCCTGCCCCATCCACCGGCGGACGTTTGCGCCGGTGCGGGACACGATCCTCTCGGCACGGACCGCCGAACTCAGCCTCGCGGGGTCGGCCGGGTAACCAAACCGATCTCCATGAGCAGGGCTAATTCGAGGGATCCCCGCCATCAGTTCGGACAAGCCAGCGAATTGTTGGCGGAGCGGTTCTTACAGGCCAAAGGCTATCGGATCTTGGCGCGCAATCTCCGGACCTCGCTGGGCGAGCTGGATCTCGTGGCCGAAGACCGCGGAGTGCTGGTCTTTGTCGAAGTGAAGGCCCGGGCGACGGAGGCTTTCGGTGGCGCGGTGTTGGCTGTGGATCGGAAAAAACAGGCCAAACTCGTGCGGCTGGCGTCTCAATATCTTACCCAGCGCCACCTGTCGGATCGATCGTGCCGATTCGATGTCGTGGTAGTGCAGGGGCACCCGTCTTCGCCAGGCCGCATCGAACATCTCCAGAATGCGTTCGATGCCGACCAACGACGGATGTCCTAGACTGTTGGCAGAGAACGTCATCCGAAGGAAACGATGATCCAGCTGATCCATGTTTCGAAGAGTTATGACCGCCGTGTCGCCCTGTCCGACCTCACGCTGGAAATCGGGAAGGGAGAGTTCGTGTTGCTCATGGGGCCGAGCGGAGCGGGGAAGTCCACGCTGTTGCGCATGCTGATCGGCGAGGAGCGGCCGGATCAAGGGCAGATCTTTGTGCAGGGCAAGAACGTCGGCCAGCTGAGACAGTCGGAGGTGCCCTACCTTCGGCGCAAGATCGGGACGGTCTTTCAAGACTTTCGCCTGCTCCCTAAAAAGTCCGTGTTTGAAAACGTCGCGCTGCCCTTGATCGTGCAACGGTCTTCGACGGCGGATATCCGCCGCAAAGTCACGGAAGCGTTGCGGGCGGTCGGTGTCGAACATAAAAAAGACCAGTCACCCGCCAGCCTCTCGACGGGGGAGCAGCAGCGGGCCTGTATTGCGCGGGCGATCGTGAACGGGCCGGTTGTGCTTCTGGCGGATGAGCCAACCGGTAATCTCGACCCTGAACGGACCGCGGAGATTATCGAGTTGTTCAAATTGATCAATGCACGAGGAACGACTGTCGTGGTCGCCACCCATGACCCGCATGTGATGTCGCTGGTCAACCGGCGTGTGATCACGCTGATGCAGGGGGTTCTCATGCCTGAGCGGCAGGGAGGCGACAGCGTAGGGGTATGAGATGGCTCGTGTATCTCTTCCGTGAAGCGTGGGCAAATTTGCGGACCAACCGCACTACCACGGTAGTGGCCATTGTGACCACGGCGTTCACATTGGCCTGCGTCGGCATTTTTCTGCTCTCCTATGTGAACCTTCGTCATGCGGCGGATTGGCTGCAAGAAGACATCAAGGTGATCGTCTATTTGGATGACCGGCTCTCGCAGGACGTGTTCCAAGATCTCGAAGGAACGCTCAAGGCTGATCGAATGGTGGGGGGCCTTCTGTATATCTCGAAAGAGCAGGCACTCGGCGAATTTCGGGCGCAATTTCCGTCCGATTCTCATTTGCTCGAAGGGCTGGGAGAAAACCCGCTGCCTGCCTCGTTCGTCGTCACGCCGGCGCCGAATTATCGGTCGCTGGACGCGGTGAATCGGTGGGCTGAACGGGTCAAAACGATGGCCGGGGTGGCGAAAGTCGATTACAATCAGGAGTGGATAGACGCATTGGCCGGACTCATTCGATATATCGAGCTGGCCGCGATCAGTGTGGGGGTGATCCTCTCCATGGCCGCTGTCACCATTATCGGAAACACAATTCGGCTCGCGCTGTTCGCCAGACGGGAGGAAATTGAAATCCTTCGCCTCATCGGGGCGACGCGCGCCTTTATCCGCATCCCCTATTTCATCGAAGGAGCCGTGTTGGGTGTCTGCGGCAGCGCGCTGTCGCTGGGCATTCTGAAGCTGGGCTTTGAGTTGTTCCGGCAGCAGATCGGGTCGGTCGGCCGTTTCCGCGGCATTGAAACCCTGGTGTCGTTTCTCCCGCTGTCTATCTGTGTGGCGTTTGTGGCTGTGGGAATGGTGCTGGGGGTGGCCGGCAGCATGGTATCCCTGCGCAGATTCGGGGAGGGGCGAGGGTGAGGCTGTGGCTTGCGGCCATCGTCTGGTGTCTCCCGGTGTGGAGCGGGTGGGAGTCTGCCGCCGTCGCGGCCAATGATCCCATCGCCGAAAAGATCGAGCGAGAACGTAAAACGCTCGAGCAATTGAAAGGGAAAATCGAAGAAAAGCGAAAGCGGGCGGAGGAAGTCGAGAAGAAACGAGAATCGGTGCTGCAAGGCATCCAATCGTTGGACGAACGGCTGGTCCGCCATCGCCATGATCACCAGGAGATCACGAAGAAACTGCGCAAGAAGGACCGGGAGATCGATGACATCACGGAGCATATCGGGGTGATACGCGCCGGCATTGAAGAGCGGCGCGATGCCATCCTGGCGCGTTTTCGCGTGCAATATATGGAAGGACGGTTCGGGTATGTGAAAGCGTTGTTGGCGTCGGGCTCCTATGCGGACTTTCAGCGTCGCCAGCAGTACGTTTCTACGCTGTCCCAAAAGGAGTATGACTTGCTGAGCAGGTTTCGGGAGGATATGGCCCGCATGGAGCACGCCGAACGCCAACGGGCCGAGGCGCGGGCCGGCATGGTGGCGTTCAAGCAGAGTATCGAAAAGAAGCTCACCGACATCCGTGCCATCCAAAAAGAGAAAAAAGTCTACTTGGCGAAGATCACGCAAGAAAAAGACGCGTACAATCGAACGGTCGAGGAACTCGAACGATCGGCGGCCCGAGTGGACAGTTTGCTGCAGGAGTTGGAAACTCGCCGCCGAGCGTTGGCGAGCAAGCCTCAGGCGGTGCCGGCTCCCTCACGCGGGGTCAGAGGTGCTCTGCCCTGGCCGGCCGACGGGCAGGTTGTGTCGTACTTTGGCCGGCAGAAACATCCGACCTTCAATACCTATGTGCAGCGCAAAGGGATCGAAATCAGGACGAAAGAGGGCAGCTTCATCCATGCCGTCATGCCCGGTGCCGTGGTCTATGCGGACTGGTTGAAAGGCTACGGACTCGTTATAATCTTGGATCACGCCAATGGGTTCTTCTCCCTCTACGCCCATGCCGCCAGGATTCTGGCCAAAGTCGGCGAGCAGGTCGCCGAGGGATATCCGATCGGAGAAACCGGAGATACGGGCGTGACCGGAGAAAATACTTTATACTTCGAGTTACGCGAAGGGGCCGAACCGGTGGACCCGATCCAATGGCTGGTCAAGCGGTAATCTAACCGCGCCCATGCCACCGGAAGGTTAAACGCAAAGAAGGGATATCGATGATGATGGATCAGCAGCCGCGGCGAAAGTCTTGGGTGGTCGGACCGATGATTGCGATCGCGCTCCTCGGCGGGGTCGTGATCGGCAAGGGCTGGGAGCGGACGGGCCACGCCAGTGAAACCTATGAGGAGCTCAAGACCTTTTCCGAGGTGCTCAATCAAGTGCAAAGACATTACGTGGACGAGACAAAAGCGAAGGACCTTATCCAAGGGGCGATTCGCGGAATGTTGGCCACGCTGGATCCGCATTCTGCGTACATGACTCCCGAAATGTATAAGGAGATGCAGGTCGAGACGAAGGGGGAATTCGGCGGCGTGGGCATTCAGATCGGTGTGAAAGACAACCGGTTGGCCGTCATCGCCCCGATCGAAGGTACGCCGGCGCACCGGGCCGGCATCAAGGCCGGCGATTTCATCGTGAAAGTGAACGATGAGACGACGAAAGATCTCACGCTGATGGATGCCGTCCAGAAGATGCGCGGGCCGAAAGGCAGCAAAGTGAATTTGACAATTCAACGGGACGGCACGCCGGAACCGCTGGTCTTCACGTTGGTGCGCGACACCATCAAGATCGAGAGCGTGAAATCCAAGATGATCGACAACCTCGGCTATGTCCGGCTCACGCAATTCCAAGAGGCGACGGGAAGAGATTTGGCCAAGGCCATCAAGCAGTTCAGAGAACAAAAAGCACAGGGCGCGATTTTGGATTTGCGGAACAACCCCGGCGGCCTTCTGACGGCGGCGGTCGATGTCTCCGAACAGTTTCTTCCAAGCGGGAAGCTCGTGGTCTATACCAAGAGCCGGGACGGCAAGAAGGACGAATGGTTCGCCAAATCCAAGGATCAGCTGGAAGATCTGCCGGTCATTGTGCTTGTCAACGAAGGTTCGGCGAGTGCGTCGGAGATCGTCGCGGGCGCCCTCCAAGACTGGGGGCGGGCGGTGGTAGTCGGGACCACGTCGTTCGGCAAGGGATCAGTCCAGACGATTTTGGCGCTTGGAGACGGATCGGGTCTTCGCCTGACGACCGCAAAGTATTACACCCCGAAGGGTCGGACCATCCAGTCGACCGGCATAACCCCTGATATCGTGGTGAAGCTCCCTGCGCCGCCCACTGCGAAGACCGGTGAGGGCAAACCGGGTGAGAAAGAAGCGGAGTCTAAATCTGTCAAGCCCTCCACTGGGAAAGAAGCGCCCCCATCCGGTGTCAAGCCGCCGGACGAGGCGGGTTCTAAGAATGGGACGCCTCCGCCGGCTCCGGCCGCCGAGGCACTGGGCGAACCGTCTCTTGAACAGGATGCCCAGTTGCAGAAGGCGGTTGAGTTGCTGAAGAGCTGGAAGATCTTCAAGGAAATGAAACCGTCGTAGCGGGTAGACGGTTAGATAGTTTCGTCGAGCTTCTGGACGGCTTCGAGCAGAGCTGTTTCCGAACCTGAGAAGCCCGGAAGAGTTCTCAGCAGGTGCGATTCGATCAGCCGCTTCAGGTCGGCGACTGTGCGGATGCCCAGACGGAAGTACAGGTAGGTGACAAGCGAATCCGAAAGCCCCGGAAGTTTTGACCAGCCCTTCACCTCCGGCGGGAGCGGGGTCTTCAGTTCTTCGTAGGCGCGGATCGTTCCGGTTTCAAGAAACTCCAGGATCTTTTGGGCGAGGTCCTTTCCAACCCCCTCGATGTCTTCCAGGCCTCCGCGCTGCGCGACGGTCGCGACATCGTCCTCCATGGCCAGCAGCGAATCCGCAGCGCGCCGATAGGCGCGAACGCGGTATGGGTTTGCCCGTTGAGTCGCGAGCAGATCGGCCATTGATCGGAAGAGCTCCGCGACCTGCTGATTATGTGTGTGCGTCATCGTCATTCCTGTAGGGCCATTGTGCGATGTTCCCGGTCGTTTGGGCAAGGGGGCGTTGATTGACAAGGTGAATTCGCGTCTCATAGGATGACGGTCTATGCAAGCGCCTATTCGAATTCAGGTGAACGGCGAGGCGAAGGATTGGCGTGGCGGCGCGACGGTCGCCGATCTGTTGCGGGAGTTAGACATCAAGGCCGAGCGAGTGGCGGTCGAGTTGAATCTCGAAATTCTGGATCGCACCATGTTCGGGCAGCGGTCTCTCAAAGACGGGGATCGGGTGGAAATCCTGAGCTTCATCGGCGGGGGATCATTCTAAGAGGTTACTATGGCAGACGATCGGTTGATGATCGCAGGACGTGAGTTCAAGTCCCGGCTCTGGGTCGGAACGGGCAAGTACAAGGATTTCGTCGAAACGCAAAAGGCCATCGAAGCGTCCGGTGCTGATGTCGTGACGGTGGCGGTGCGCCGTGTGAACATTACCGACCGCTCAAAGGACAACCTGCTCGATTACATCGACCCTAAGAAGTACACCATCCTGCCCAACACGGCCGGTTGTTACACGGTGGAGGATGCGGTGCGATATTCCCGTTTGGCCCGCGCAGCCGGTGTCTCCGACCTGATCAAACTGGAAGTGCTCGGCGATGAGAAAACCTTGTTCCCCGATACGGCGGGTCTGATCGAGGCGGCGAAGATTCTCATTAAAGAAGGATTCATTGTGCTGCCCTACACCAATGATGATCCGATCGTGGCGAAGAAGTTGGTGGATATTGGATGTCCGGCGGTCATGCCGTTGGCCGCGCCGATCGGGTCCGGCCTGGGCATCCGAAACCCGTATAACCTGAAAATCCTCATGGAGTCCGTTACGGTCCCGGTGATCGTCGATGCCGGCGTCGGGACAGCGTCCGATGCGGCGCTGGCGATGGAATATGGGGCCGATGCGGTGCTCATGAACACGGCCATTGCCGGTGCGCAGAATCCGCTTGCGATGGCGGAAGCCATGAAATACGCGGTGTGGGCAGGCCGATTGGCCTACAAGGCCGGTCGGATTCCCAGAAAACTCTATGCGACGGCCAGTAGCCCGATCGAAGGCATGCTCTAGTAGGATGGTGAAAAAGCCCTCCAGCTTTGTTCTCGCGTCGCTCAGAGGCTCAACATACGACTCACAGTATGCCTCGCCTCTTCGCTCGCTTCGGCTGAGCCCGCGGCGTGGCGCGTCTTGGCGCGCCGGGGTTGGGCGGGTGAGATCAGCGGGCTTTTTGACCATCCTGCTGGCACTTGTGAAACGCCTCACGCCTCACTCTTCACCCCTTACCTGTTTCTCAAATGCGGTCCGTTAGTTTCCGTCTGCTCCTCGTGACCGACCGGACCCAAACGGCTGGTCGATCCCTTTCATCTCTCATTCAAAAAGCTGTCAACGCCGGATTGCCCGCCGTCCAGCTTCGGGAACGTGATCTGTCGACCGGCGAATTGCTTGCGCGGGCGCGCGAGATTCAATCGATGACGGCGCCGCGCGCGGTTCCGTTGATTGTGAACGATCGTGTCGATCTTGTGTTGGCCATGAACGCGGACGGTGTGCATCTGCGGGCAAACAGTTTGCCGGTGTCCGTTGCGCGCCGGTTGGTCGGACTCGATCGTCTCGTCGGTGTCTCGACACATTCCATCGGCGAGGTAGAACGCGCGAATCGGGATGGGGCGGACTATGTGCTGTTCGGTCCGATTTTCGACACGCCGTCGAAGCGGTCGTTCGGGCCTCCGCTGGGATTGGGGGCACTGGCCGAAGCATGCCGTCGGTCGGCCATTCCAGTGTTCGCCGTGGGCGGTGTGACAAGTGCATCGGTGCCCGCTGTCCGCCAGGCCGGCGCTCATGGTGTCGCCGTGATCGGGGCGATTCTGACTCGCGACAATGTTGCTGCGGCGACACGTGATCTGCTGGCGTCGTTGATGTCGTAACTGTTCGTCGCATCTCTGCATTGTCTCGCGCACGATCGCGCACTCTAGTTGACCACCCCTAGGTCGGGTGTTAGAATCCGACACGGATGCACAATGTGCTCTCACCGCCGTTATGGGCGAATCGCCGAGTGGAGGCATGGGAGACAGCAAGGGGCGGTCGAACCGATTTCGGTCTCTTCGGGATTCCGTCAAGAAAATCACGCAACAGTTGTCCGATGGTGACGCGGACATGATACACAAGAACGACGAGCATGCGCGGGAAGTCGACAAGCTGCGCGTACAAATCCAGTCGATGGAAGAGGAAATCCGCCGGCTGTATCAGTCACGCTACCAGCTCGAACAAGCCAACAAGCAGAACGAAAAGCTCGTTGCCACCCTGCACGAAGCCAAGGCCCAGATCGAAGCCTTGCGCGCCGAAGTGGACAAGCTGACGGCGCCGCCGTCTGCGTACGCGATTTTTTCCTGCCTCAACGAAGACGGCACGGGCACGGTGTTCGTATCGGGACGGAAAATGAAAGTCAGCCTTCATCCCTCCATTAAGAGCGCGCAGCTGCGGAAGGGGCAGGAAGTCATCCTGAACGAGGCGCTCAACGTCATCGAGACCAAGGGGTTCGACAGCCAGGGTGAGGTCGTCCGCCTGAAGGACGTGCTGGAGGGGGGGCGCGCACTCGTGACGCTCCATTTCGACGAGGAAAAAGTCGCGGAACTGGGCGACCCGCTACTCGTCGAACGGCTGAGCGTCGGCGACCATCTGCTGTACGACCCTCGCTCCGGGTATGTGATTGAAAAATTGCCCAAGTCAGAAGCGGAAGAACTCGTATTGGAAGAGGTTCCGGACGTCGATTATGAACACATCGGCGGCCTCCAGAAAGAATTGGAGCAGGTCCGCGACGCAGTCGAATTGCCCTTCCTCCATCCGCACATTTTTGCCGAATACAAACTGAGTGCGCCCAAAGGCGTGCTGCTCTACGGGCCGCCTGGCTGCGGGAAGACGCTCATTGCCAAGGCCGTTGCCAACTCGATTGCCAAGAAATTGGGTTCTCGCGCGGGGAAAGAGATTCGCAGCTATTTCCTGCACGTGAAAGGGCCGGAACTGCTCAATAAGTACGTCGGCGAATCTGAACGGCAAGTGCGCGAGGTCTTCAAGAAAGCGAAAGAGCGCGCGGAGGACGGTCATCCGGTGATCGTCTTTTTCGATGAAATGGACGCGCTCTTCAGGACTCGGGGCACGGGGATTTCATCTGATATCGAGTCGACGATCGTGCCGCAGTTCCTCTCCGAGATCGACGGAGTCGAGCGGTTGCGCAACGTGATCGTGATCGGGGCGAGCAACCGACAGGATTTGATCGACCCCGCCGTGCTCCGCGCCGGGCGGTTGGATGTGAAAGTCAAAGTCGGACGTCCGGACGCGACCGCCGCGCGGGACATTTTCTCGAAGTATGTGTCGGCAGATCTGCCGTTCGCTCAGGACGAGGTGGACCGTTATGGAGGCGATCGGCAGGCGCTCGTGGATCGGCTGATCGCGAGGACGGTAGAGACCATGTATGCCCCGAGTGAAGAAAACAAATTTATTGAAGTCACCTACGCCAACGGCGAGAAGGAAGTGCTGTATTTCAAAGATTTCGCCAGCGGCGCGCTGATCGAAGGCATTGTGTCACGCGCGAAAAAATTCGCCGTGAAGCGGGCCATCGCCCAGGAAGGACAAGGTCTCCGGTCGGACGATCTGGTGCGGGCCATCCGTGAAGAATTCAAGGAGCACGAAGACCTTCCGAATACGACCAACCCGGATGATTGGGCGAAGGTCGCCGGCAAGAAAGGCGAGAAGATCGTGCATCTTCGGACGATCAGCGGCGGGCCGAACGAATCCCGACAGATTGAAACCGTCACCACCGGGCACTACCTCTAACTAAATCTCATGCAGGAACAGACCTCGACGAATCGCGCACGAGTGCTGGGTACGGAAACGGAGTTCGGCATCGCGGCGACGGCGCGTGCTGCGGCGGATCCCGTGACCGCCTCCATTGCCGTCATCGGGCACTATCGGGGACTGCCTGCCCCAAACGCGATCTGGGACTACGAAAACGAGAATCCACTTGTAGACGCCCGAGGATTCGAAGTCGATGGGGAGCGCGAGCGGCCGAATCCTGATTACAACCGGCAGCTCAACAAAGTCCTCGCCAACGGCGGGCGGTTGTACGTCGATGGCGCCCATCCGGAGTACTCCACGCCGGAGTGTTCGACTCCGAGGGAGGTGGTGGCGTTCGAGCGGATTGGAGAACGGATCCTTGCGCAGAGTCTTCAGGAACTCGCGAAGGTGCGGGGGAGCGAACAGTATCTCTTGTACAAGAACAACTCCGACGGAAAGGGCAATAGCTACGGGTACCATGAGAACTACCTGGTCTCACGGGCGGTGCCGTTCGAAAAGATTGTCCGGGTGCTCACGCCGTTCTTGGTGACGAGGCCGATCTTTGCCGGGGCCGGAAAGGTCGGCGCGGAGAATCAGACCGCTCCAGCCGAGTATCAAATCTCCCAGCGCGCCGATTTTTTTGAGTGCCTGGTCGATCTGAATACGATGGTCAAGCGGCCGATCATCAATTCACGCGACGAGCCGCATGCCGATTACGCCAAGTCTCGCCGGCTCCATGTCATCGTGGGCGATGCCAATATGGCGGAGATCTCCACCTATCTGAAGGTGGGAACCTTGGACATCGTGCTGGAGCTGTTGGAAGCCGGTGCTGAGTTGCCGCAGGTGGAACTGGAGGAGCCGGTTCGGGTATTCAAACAAGTCTCGCGCGATCTGGAGATGAAGCAAACGATCAAGCTGGCAGGGGGGCGTCCGACGACCGCGCTGGCGATTCAGCGCGCCTATCTCGCGGCTGCAACGGCCTCGTACGCCGCGCGCGGTTCAACGCAGGCGACACAGGAAGTGCTCGCCCGCTGGGAGGACGTGCTGAACAAACTCGAACAAGACCCGCGGCTGTTGGTGAGGGAGTTGGATTGGGTGGCCAAGCGCCATCTGATTGAATCGTACATGGATCGGAAAGGTTGCGGGTGGGACGATCCTCGCACCAAGCTGATGGACCTTCAGTACCACGATATTCGTCCGGAGAGAGGGCTTTTCTACACGCTGGAACGCGGCAACCATATTGAGCGGGTGGTGGAAGAAGCTGAAATCCGGCAGGCCGAATGTACGCCGCCGCCCGGTACCAGAGCATATTTCCGGGGCCGTTGCGCCGCCAAGTTCGCCGCGTCACTGTATGGCGCGAGTTGGACTTCGGTATTGTTCGACGTGGGCAACACGACCATCAAGAAAATCCCGTTGATGGACCCCCATCGCGGGACACAGGCGTTGACCGGTGGATTGCTCGATGCGGTTGAGACAGTTGATGCCCTCATTGAGAAGCTGAAGGCCTGACACGCCAACCCTAGATACGTTATGAAACTGCCGTATTTCCCGAATCACGACGACTCCAGCTTTTTCAACTTTGTGTCGCAGTACCATCCTGGGTTGATGCCGGGCGGCCAGGGATCAATGCCTTCGAATCAGCCGGATCGTGCGGGTGTTTCACTGGCGGTGCCTCAGGCCACAACGGTGTTGGCCATCAAGTATCAACGGGGGGTGGTCATCGCCGGCGATCGCCGGGCAACAGAGGGATTTCAGATTGCCGATCGCCGTATTGAAAAGGTATTCAAGATCGATGAATTCTCCGCCATGGCGATTGCCGGTGCCGCAGGGCCCTGTATTGAAATGGCCAAGCTGTTGCAAACCGAGCTGGAACATTATGAGAAATTGGAAGGGATGCCGCTGTCCTGCGAAGGGAAGGCCAACAAGCTCAGCCAAATGGTCAAAGCCAACCTGCCGATGGTGTTCCAGGGCCTCGTCGTGATGCCTCTGTTTGTCGGGTATGATGCGGCGCGTACGGAAGGGCGCATCTTCAAGTACGACATTACGGGAGGGCGGTACGAAGAGTCGGAGTACCACGCGATCGGCTCGGGGGGCAAAGATGCCCGGAACACCATGCGGGAGCATTTTCAAAAGAATCTGCCGGAGGCGGATGCGCTCACATTGGCGCTGACGGCATTGTACAATGCTGCCGACGATGATGTGGGTACGGGCGGTCCGGATTTCGTCCGCGGGATTTATCCCACGGCCAAATTCGTGACGGCGCAAGGCATTGCCGATGTGCCGGGCGATCAGATTCGCGCGGTGTACGACGGCATGATCGACCTGCGTCGATCGAGGGAGACGTAACCATGCCGTTGCCGTACTACGTCTCTCCAGAACAGATGATGCAGGACAAGGCGGAGTATGCCAGAAAAGGCATCGCCAAAGGCCGTTCGATTATCGCGATGGAATATGACGAGGGCGTCCTGCTGACGGCGGACAATCCGAGTGCGTCTCTCCACAAAGTGTCGGAAATCTATGACTGCATTGCCTTCGCCGGTGCGGGCAAATACAGCGAATTTGAGAATCTCCGGAAGGCCGGCATTCGGCATGCCGATCTCAAAGGGTTCATGTACAGCCGCGAGGATGTGACCGGCCGGTCGCTGGCGAACGGGTATTCCCAAAGCCTGGGCACCGTGTTTGGCCAAGACGCCAAACCGCTGGAAGTCGAAATTCTCGTGGTACAGGTCGGCGCCGACGCCCAGCCGAACGAAATCTACCGGATTTCCTTCGATGGAAGCATCATTGACGAGAAGAACTTCTCAGTGATCGGCGGAAAATCCGACGCCGTCCAAGCCGTGTTGAAGGAAAAAAGCTCGAGTGAGCCTCCGTCCTTGGCCGCTGCGTTGTCCCGCTGTGTCTCGGCGCTGGAGCAGACCGCCAATCTCAAACTGGCCCCCGAAGGGCTTGAAGTGGCCGTCCTGGAACGCCATCGAGTGGGTCGAAAATTCCGCCGTGTGCCGGTGAGCGACGTTCGCCGGCTCCTCTCCGCCTGATCCGTCCCGCTCAATCCTCCCCATCTGTTGAAGAACGGCGGATGGCCGTGTAATCTGATTGCGACACCCATGACGTATCCAGGTCCCATAAAACAGCGCATCTTCGGCCTAGAGAACGAGTACGGCCTGATCTTTTCGCCGAACGGCCGGATCTATCTGCCGATGGAAAAGGTACTGGGGTATATCTTCGAGGGGCTCATTCCGAACAGTTGGCCGTCGAACGCGTTTCTGGTCAACGGGGCGCGATTCTATCAAGATACCGGGTGCCATCCGGAATACTCCACGCCGGAGTGCGACAACATTCTCGATCTCGTGATCCATGACAAGGCCGGCGAGCGGCTGCTGGAAGCCTGCCTGCCGGCGGCGGAAGAGCGGCTTCGCGAGGAAGGGCTGTCAGGCGAGATCTATATTTTCAAGAACAATACGGATTCGCTGGGCAATACCTACGGCTGCCATGAAAATTTTCTGATGCGGCGCGACGTCGATTTTTGGAAAGTCACGGAGCAGCTGATCCCGTTCTTCGTCACGCGTCAGGTCTTCAGTGGGGCGGGGAAGGTGCTCAAGGTCTCCGGGAAGCCGCAATATTTCATTTCCCAGCGGGCCCAGCATATTCATGAAAAGACGTCGTCATCGACCACCTCCTCGCGCAGCATCATCAACACCCGCGACGAGCCGCATGCCGACGCCGAACGCTATCGCCGCCTTCATATCATCGTCGGCGATTCCAACATGTCGGAGTTTGCCACCTATCTCAAGGTGGGCACGGCGGCGCTGGTCCTGTCGATGATCGAGGAGGGCTATGCGGTGCACGGGATGGAGTTGGAGGATCCCGTCAAGGCAATCCGCGAGATCGCGCGCGATCCGACGCTCAAGAAGAAAGTGAGGCTCGACGACGGCCGGCAGCTGACGGCCGTCGAAATCCAGCGGATGTATCTGGAACGTGCCAAAGAGTATCTGGACCAGCAGGCGCACGAGGCGATTCTCGATGACGTCTATGCCAAGTGGGAGACGGTCCTTGCCAGACTGGAAGACGACCCCATGCAGCTCACGCATCACATCGATTGGGTGGCCAAAAAACATCTGATCCAGAGCTACGTGGACAAGAAAGGGTGTGGGTGGGACGACCCGCGGGTGTTCCTGCTCGATCTTCAATTTCATGACGTCAAGCGGACGAGGGGACTCTACTATCTGATGGAATCCCGCGGACTCATCGAGCGGATTGTGGAAGAGGACGCGGTCCAACGGGCCATGTTTACACCGCCGCAAACAACGAGGGCCAAGGTCCGTGGCGACTTCATCCGGTTCGCCAGGGCGAAGAACCGCTCGTACACGGTGGACTGGACCTATCTGAAGCTGAACGGCTACTGGGAAGAAACGATTCTGTGCATGGATCCCTTCAGCGCCTCCAATCGGCGGGTTGAAGAATTGGTGTCGCAAATGTCGGGAGGGAGATTTTACCGATGACCCCGTATCGTCAGTTGAGAATGATCAAGCCGGGCAGGGCAATCGGTCTCGCGTTGTTTCTCCTGGCTGCCGCGTTTCCGGTCGATGGATTCTCAGGCTCGCGGCCGGCCATCGGGCCCGACGGGAAATACACCGGCAAGCAGGGCCAAATTCTCGTGATCAAGGTTCCTACGGATGAGGACACCGCCCGTGTGCAGGGCACATTCTTGGGGCGAACGGTGCAGTTGTTCCCGGAGACCAGACCGGGTGAGCCCAAAGGGTTTGTGGGATTGCTCGGCATCGATCTGCAAGATGAACCGGGAATGCACGAACTGGCCATTCAGGTCACCAGCGCGGGACACAGCCGGTCGCTCACCTACCGTGTCGAGGTGGTCAAAGAGAAATTTCGTGTCGAGCACCTGAAACTGCCCAAGGACAAGGTCGATCTCGACGAGCAGGGCCTGGCCCGATGGAAGGCCGAGCAGGAGCAAGTGAAAGAGGCCCTCGCAACTGATTCCCAAAGCAGACTGTGGCAGCCCAGTTTTGTCGAGCCCGTGAGCGGGAAACGAACCGGCATCTTCGGCAGTGTGCGCATCATGAACGGCCAGGCCCGCAATCCCCATAACGGAGAAGACATCGGTGCGCCGACCGGCACGGATGTGGCGGCGACAAACGACGGAGTCGTGCGGCTGACCGTCGATCATGTGTTCTCAGGCAAAGGCATCTTTCTGGACCATGGCCTGGGGTTCTACTCAATGTACTTCCATCTGTCCGACGTGTTGGTCAAGGACGGGGAGGCGGTGAAAACCGGACAGATCATCGGTAAAGTGGGGGCCACCGGACGCGCGACCGGGCCTCATCTCCATTGGGGTGTGAAACTCAACGGTGCGCGCGTGAATCCCTATGCGCTGCTGGACTTGCCGTTCAAATCCGAGACACAGCCGGCGATCCCGTCGCCAGATCCCGACGCGGTTTCCGCAGCAGGCGCCCCGGCGCCGTAGTGGCATCTCTCCGGTATTTCCAGCTGGTGTATCCCGTAACGCCCTCGTGACTTCGGTTGCGCGCGTTGGGGGATCGATCCGATCGCTGGATAAGTCTTGCTTGCGTTCCAGGATTGAAACACTCAGCCAGGATGAGTTGGCAGCGGTCGATGAAGCGGTTCGAATCACGCTTGGTTTGTGGCCCTAAAGGGTGCGCGTAGACCATCGGGTAAAGGCATCGGATACCTTTAGGGTTTCGTCTCCACATCCTACGTTCTCCAAAGCCTGGGCTGTCAAGTCAGGAGCATAATCTGGGCCCCGTTCCCGTTGATCTTCCCCCCGCATCGGGCGTACTCTCTTAGCAACCCCCTGAACAGGAGGCGCCGGCATGAGAATGTTCTTTGGTGTCCTCTCAGCGCTGGCGTTCCTGCTTGCCAGTCGACGGTTTTATCTGACGGAGAGCGTCGGCTACGACATCGGCGGTTTATTTCTCCTGCTGATCGGCATCCAGTTGTTCATCGCGGCGATTGTCTTTCATGAACAGCATGAAAGCCGCAAGCCGAAGCGGCCGGCGTCTGCAGAAGGAAAAGATCGAGTGGATGAGTCACTCCCGCCCAGCCGGTGATCGGGCCGTCAACTGCTAAGCGCTAGTTCGGCTGGCTGCCCAGTCCTTGCAACAACGGCAGGATACTTTCTTGGCCGGGCCCAGTGCCTGCTTTTGCCGCGCTGCTGATGTCCTGAAGCAGCTGATTCGCCGCAGGACTCAGCTGTTTGATCTTCTCTGCCAGCCGTCCCGACAGCATGTCTTGTCGTATCTCCGCGTCGGTCAGAGTGCCCTCTTTGACGCCCTGCTGAAGAATCTGGGCGAGGGCCTGCACTTTGGCCAACACATCGGGAGGCATGCTGTTCAGGATCGTGGCGGCATCGGGCTGTTCACCGCCGAGTTGGGCATGTGCAGGGATGATTGCCAGCGTCAACAGGGAGAGGGTCAGGGCAATTGTTCTGTACATGGTGCGGGTTCCTTTCACGCTCACACCGATGGAGTGACTGATCGGTCGTGACTCCATTATGTCGGCGGCCTCGATCTGTGCACAGGGAAAACGTCCATATTTCCCCAGCCTCCGGCCGGTAGGAATCGAGAATCCGTTTGGTGTTGACATGGATGACTGTTACTCTTGGAATCGCACGAAGGTGCAACCGGCGAGGTGAGAGATGTTCGGCGAGTGGGAGTTCTCAGAGGTGACGCCGTATCTGGTGGCGGTGCTCGGCCTGTTGGTCGTCTGGCAGTACTATCAAATGCAGATCATGGCCGGGCGTATTATGGCGGTCGATATTTTTGATCGCTCAGGCGTCCGGATGTACATTTATGTCGTACCCGATGACGACGCGATCTGTCCCGTATGCGCCGGGTCGAATGGGCGGGTGTTTCTTCCCTCTCAGATCGCGGGAAAGGGGTTTTCGCCTCGGTACGGTAAGTGCCAGCATCCCACGCCTTGTCCGGGAATGCTGATTGGTTTATATGGCGCGTGGCAGGAAGCTCGGGGAGTTGTGGAACGCGCACGTGCGCAGGCAAAGAAGAACGGCGTCCAACTGTCTCAAGAAGAACTGCGGGCCTTGGTGAACGGGCAATGGGAGACGAGCATCAGCGCCGAGACGGACCGGTTGGGCGTGCACATGATCGAAGCGGCCTGTTATGAGAAAATCAATCGAGCGGTGTCGACCACCGGCTATCGGTACGCGGTCGAGGAAATCAGGGAAGTCCGCCATCTCCTCCTGCTTGTTCCCGCGTACCTTCGACTTGCGCTGCTGTTGGTCCGATCCGGAGACAACGATGAGGCGCTGGCACTCATCGAGCGATTTGAAGCACGGTTTCCCACCAACAAGCGTGGCCTCCATTTTCCGACGGCGGGGCAACGCAACATCATGAAGCTGCGGAAATCGCACCTGCTCGGCAACCAGCCGGAAAAAGTCCCGGCCTAGCCCGCATTATTCATGAACGCTTCTGCTGCAATCGCGGATTCGCTGCTACGACGAGCCTTCGGCGGGCAGGCTCGTCCCTCGTAACCTCGACATACTGTTTCAAGTATGCCTCGGTTCCTCAGGCCTCCGCGTGCCCGTCTCGCTACGCGACCGCGCGATTTCGCCACGAATCATCATGAATAATGCGGGCAGGTCCTCGATGCGTGTGATCAGTAATTGGATTCGAGGCTGGAGGGCGTCTTGTTGAGAACGGTTGCCGCGGCTTGTGAGAGGGCGGCGTCGTGCGTATGGTCGTGCGAATAGACGCGGAATTGGATGAGCCTTGTGGGCAACAGGTCCAAGAACTCTTCGAGCGGCTCGGTTGACACCTGGTTGGTGCCGGGATCGTAGACATACAGCGGATTTCCGCGCCGGTCTTTTGGGTCAGGCCGAGGGTCCAGCGGCGCCATATCAACGCGAAACTCCAGACCACGCAACTCCTTCGGCAATTCTTTCGCGATCTGCTGCGCGAACTGCTCATGGCTGGGGAAGGCCATCCCCCGTTCCTGACCTTTTTCCTTCAGCGTGGTGCTGTAGGCCATCTTCCATTTGATGTCCCGGTTGAGAATGCGCCCCCATTCATGTCCGAGCCGTCGGCGCGCTTTGTGGCCGGCGCGTGCCCATCCCCGCACTTCCTCCAACAGCGACCAGTCGGTGAGCGTTCGGTACCGGTCCATGCAGGTCCGCGGGTCTTTCGGGAAGAGCATCTTCATGGTGTCGCCAAAAATATCGCGCAAGTGGATGTCGATGGCTCTGGTCGTGCGGTGGAAGTAGACATTCGAGTACAGATACATTCTGGTATTGAGGAACATCTGCAGAGCCGGAAGTCCGGTCTTGTGAATCGTAAAGCCTTTGTCGGTGATGATGGTGTAGTGAATCAATCGCGAGAGATCGACGGGTCCGACCGCCACGCCGCACATGTAGGAGTCCCGCAAGACATAATCCAGATTGTCTCCGGTATAGCTGCCTGAAATGACCGGTTGGAGCATGTTCAACCATCGAGGCAGGCGGGAGTTGTCTTTTCCTTTTTCCTTCACAATCAGATGCGCAATTTGGTTGGGGTCCAGCTCCTCGCCTGTGGCGAATGGGCCGGACGGGCTCCGGCGTATATTCCGGATGATGGGTCCCAGGTGCTCACGGATGATGATTTGCCCAAGCTTTTCGTGTGTGAGATGAAAGCCGTGGAGGTAGTTCTCGTCGAAGAAATGGCAAAACGGACCATGGCCGATGTCGTGGACCAACGCCGTAATGCGCAGCACGGCTTCGACGTAGTTGGCCGAGGGCACATCGGGGACGGACTTCTTGAGAAACGGGTAGAGATGCCGGGCGAATCGCCCAGCCACATGCATGGTCCCGAGCGAATGGACAAAGCGGGTATGTTCCGCCGAGGGATAGACCCAGCGGGCGCTTTGGAGCTGATAGATATACCGCAACCGCTGGACCCAGGGCGAGTCGATGAGGTCCTTCTCGGTTTGCTCGTGAGGATCCGGGACGGCATAGGGTACGGTGAACGAGACGTAGCGGTGGATGGGGTCGGCAATCAGCGCCGATCCATCATAGGGGGCGTTCAATCGTTCCGAGGGGGCCATAGGTCGGGTGCATCTTAGCCCACCTGGTCAGGAGGCGGCAATGGATGGGAGGGGGGTGGGCCCGGAGCCGGACGGTATCGGAGAATGAGCAGATACGCGACGGGGTAGGCCAGCAGGGATCCGATCATGCTCAGAACGAATCCACCGAGTGCAAATGGAATCAGATAGGGAGCGACCTGTTCGTAGATGCCGCTGAAGCTGAGGTCGGTCCAATTGAACGCCGGGGTGTCCGTGTATCCCAATAACCAGGCGCCGGTCCAATAGGTCGCACCCAAGATCGGCACAATGGTCCAAGGATTGTTGACGAACGCGCCGGTCAACAACGCCACAAAATTAAGGCCAAAGAGCCATGTGCAGACCACCACCATTGCGGTGTGCAAGCCGTAGGCGGGGGAGAAGGCGATGAAGACCCCGATGGCGAACGCCAGTGCGGTACGCTGGGGCGACTCCTGTAAGTGCAGCACGTGGCGGAGCAGTGCACGGAACGACCGGCGGCTCGACACCGCGCTCTGGCTGGTGTGATTGGACATCAACGGAAGTGTTCGTAGCTCGTGTTGGGAATCGGTTTCATCGTACCATCGGGAGTATTCATCCGCATCCCGAACCGGCGTGGCCGGATCGTGCCGATCCGTGTGACGTGAACCCCGTGTGTACGTGCGTGCCGAGCGATCGCTCCCTGTTTCGCCGGGGGAGCTGTGAACAGGAGTTCGTAGTCTTCGCCTCCGGTGAGCGCCATCATCGCCGGGTCCAGGCGTCGGCTCTCAGCATAGGCACGGCACGCCGCCGAGATGGGGAGGGTGCTTAAGTCGATCTCCGCGCCTACGCGACTTTCTTCGCAGAGGTGCCGAAGGTCGCCGGAGAGGCCATCTGACAGATCAATGGCGGCGGTCGCCACTCGCGCGTTGTTGAGCCATTGTCCTTCGGCAAGACGGGCGGTCGGGCGGAGATGGCGATTGATCAAATAGGTTTTGTGAGTGGTGCGTAGCGGGGAGAAGGGCCGATGCGCCGGTCGCTTCGATGCGGTGTGAGCCAGGAGTTGCAGACCAGCCAGTGAGTCTCCCAATGTCCCCGTCACATAAATGTGGTTGCCCACGCGGGCTCCGTGGCGGAACAGTGCCCGGCCCGATCCGGTGGTTCCGAGGAGAGTGAGGCTCACAAAGAGTCCGGTCTTGGAGGCGGAGGTGTCGCCTCCGATCAGAACGACATGATGCGGCCGGCATGCCTGCATGAGGCCGGTGTACAGCTGAACCACCTGCCTCGCGCTGAATTCAGACGGGACGGCGAGTGAGATGAGCACGTAACGCGGCACCGCACCCATGGCTGCGATGTCGCTGAGATTGGCCATGGCGGCCCGGTATCCGACCGATTCGAGAGCCGCGGTGCGCAGATCGAAGTGGATACCGTCGGCGAGCAAATCGGTCGTGACGTGCCACCATCCCGGTGCCGGCACCGCGAACACGGCGGCGTCATCGCCGATGCCTCGGATGAGTTGTGTGTTGTGGCGGGCGAACCGGCGCGCGAGAGTCCGGATCAGGGCGAATTCTCGGATGCGGGGTGGGGCCTTTGAAAGGGCCACGATGCCACTCTAACGATGACGCGCAGCCGGGACAGGCGACAGCGTGGCCTGGATTTCCCGTGCGCGGCTGTCCCGCTTGCGTTTTCCGGCGTGCCCCGATGTGGGAACAGCCGTCGCGGGGGACGACGCTTTTTTCGCTGCTGATCGGGTGGCCGCGGTTCTTCTCAGGGCGATTTTCATCACGTCGTCCATCGTGTCGGCGAAGGACAAGTGGATACCCTTCAGCACATGTTTCGGGATGCCTTCAAGGTCCTTTTTATTCCGCTTCGGCAGAATCACCGTGGTCAATTTGGCACGCTTGGCAGCCAGGATTTTTTCTTTCAATCCACCGATCGGCAGGACGCGCCCGCGCAGGGTGATTTCTCCCGTCATGGCCAGATCCCGTCTGACGGGGATGCCGGAGAGGGCCGAGGCGATGGCGGTGGCCATGGTGATGCCGGCCGAAGGTCCGTCCTTGGGAATCGCGCCGGCCGGGACATGAATGTGCAGATCCTGCTTGCTGAACATGTCGGGATTGATCCGCAGCGTTTTCTCCCGTGACCGGACGTAGCTGAGCGCCGCCTGGGCCGATTCTTTCATGACGTCGCCCAGATGGCCGGTCAGGGTCAGCTGGCCTTTGCCTTTCATGACCGTCGCTTCGATGTGGAGGACGTCGCCACCCGCTTCGGTCCAGGCCAAGCCGGTGGCCACACCCACTTCGTCTTTTTCCAATTCCGCTTCGGGCACGTACTTCGGGACGCCGAGATACTTCTGGAGGTTCGCGACATCGACCGGGAATCCCTGGCCCTTGCCCTCCGCGACTTTCTTGGCCACTTTCCGCATGACGTTGGCGATCTCGCGTTCGAGATTGCGCACCCCGGCTTCGCGCGTGTAGTGCGCGATGATCTGTCTGATGGCCGGCTCCGCGATACGAACGTGCCTGTTCGTGATGCCGTGTTCTTCGAGTTGTCTGGGAATCAGGTATTTCTGGGCGATGCCCAGCTTTTCTTCCTCGGTATATCCCGGAATTTCGATGATCTCCATCCGGTCGCGCAACGCGGGAAGGATCGGATCGATCAGATTGGAGGTGGTGATGAACATCACCTCCGTCAAGTCAAAGGGGACGCCCAAATAATGGTCGGTGAACGCGTTGTTTTGTTCGGGATCGAGCACCTCAAGCAGCGCCGCGGAGGGGTCGCCACGGAAATCCATGCCGACCTTGTCCACCTCGTCCAGCATAAAGACGGGATTGGCCGTTCCCGCCTGTTTCATGCCCTGGATGAGCCGACCGGGCAGCGCGCCGACGTAGGTGCGCCGGTGTCCACGGATTTCCGCCTCGTCCCGGACTCCACCGAGGCTGATGCGCACGAATTCGCGCCCGAGTGCACGGGCGATCGATTTGCCCAAGGATGTCTTGCCGACCCCCGGCGGCCCGACGAAACAGAGGATGGGGCCTTTCATCTTCTCTTTCAGCTTGCGGACGGCTAGATATTCCAGAATCCGTTCCTTGACCTTCTCCAGGTCGTAGTGGTCCTCGTTCAGGACCTTGGCCGCGGCCTTCAGGTCGAGGTTGTCCTTCGACCGCTTGGACCAGGGCAGTTCCACCATCCACTCCAGATAGGTGCGGACCGTCGCGGACTCGGCCGTGTCGGGGTGCATCTTCTCCAGGCGTTTGAGCTGTTTTTCCGCTTCCTTGAGCACTTTCTCCGGCATCTTGGCGTCTTTAATGCGTTTGCGGAACTCGGTGACTTCTTCCGCCCGTTCATCCAATTCGCCCAGTTCTTTTTGAATGGCTTTCAGCTGCTCGCGCAGGAAGTATTCGCGCTGGGTCTTGTCCATTTCGCCCTTGGCTTGCGCCTGAATCTTTTGCTGCATGGACAGGACTTCGATTTCCTTGCCGAGAATGTCACTGACCTGGCGAAGACGCTGGACCGGGTCGACGAGTTCCAGCACGCCTTGGGTGACATCGACTTTCAATCCCAGATTCGACGCCACCATGTCGGCGAGCCGCCCGGGCTCCTCCAGATTCTCAATGACGACCATAACGTCGGGGATGAGGACTTTGCCCAGGCTGACAATCCGCTCGATCTGTTCCTTCACCGTGCGCATGACCGCTTCGGCTTCGAGCGTCGTTCCCGAAGGCTTGGTGTCGGGGAGCTTGTCGATGCGGACGGAATAGTAGGGGTCGGTCTGGATGTACTTGGCGATTTTGGCTTTGGCGACGCCCTGCACGAGGATTTTGATGCGTTCATCCGGCAGCTTCAGCATACGCATGACGATGCCGACGGTGCCGATCTCGTGGATATCGTGGGGTTCAGGATTTTCCACGTCGAGCGCTTTTTGCGTGGCGAGGAAGATCATCCTGTTACCGGCGAGGGCCGCCTCAATCGCCTTGATCGACATCTCTCGTCCGACGAAGAGCGGAAGCACCATATAAGGAAACACGACGATGTCACGCACGGGCAGCAAGGGCAGCTGGGCGGGAATCTCGACGTTCTGCGGGGGCTGAAGTTCCTGCTCGTTCTGGTCTGTCATCGGGGGCCGCTTTCTTTAATGCCGACTCGGACGACTGTACGGTTCGTCCGGCGGCACGGTGTGGTCGTCTGGGTTGAGGAACAATCTATCTTCGCCGGTCGTTCGAAAGTCTCTGCGCGCGTGAGACAAGATACTCAGCGAAATCTGCTCCCAATGAGGGGTTCTTCAGGGCGAATTCGATCGTGGCGATGAGAAAGCCCAGTTTATCCCCGGCGTCGTGCCGTTGGCCTTTGATTTCTTGCGCGAACATCGGAGACCGTTTCGCCAGCTCTTTGAGCGCGTCGGTCAGCTGAATTTCCCCATTCTTTCCGGGCGCCGTTTTTCTCAAGATCGGGAAGATCTCCGGCGGCAGGACATACCGGCCGATGACGGCCAGTGTCGAGGGGGCGTCGGCCGGCGACGGTTTCTCCACCATGTCTAGAACACGATGCAGACCGCTCGCAACGCGTTTGGGCGCGACGATGCCGTATCGGCTGACATCCTGCTTGGGGACCTCTTGCACACCCAGAACCGCGCCATGACGTTTCTTGTAGACATGGATCAGTTGGGCGAGTGCTGGAACCGGGGCATCGATGATTTCATCGCCGAGAATCACGGCGAACGGCTCATCGCCGATCAAGTGTTGCGCGCAGAGCACAGCGTGTCCCAAGCCCAAGGCTTCCGGCTGACGCACGTAACAGAAGTTGGCGAGATTCGAAATCTGCCGGATCTGATGCAGGACCTGGCTTTTGCCGGTCCCTTTCAAATTCTCTTCGAGTTCCACCGAGCGATCGAAGTGGTCTTCGATGGCGCGCTTGCCCCGTCCTGTGATCACGATAATGTCTTCGATCCCGGAGGCGACCGCTTCTTCCACCGTGTACTGGATAAGCGGTTTGTCGACCAGCGGCAGCATTTCTTTCGGCGAGGCCTTGGTCGCGGGAAGGAACCGCGTGCCCAGTCCTGCTGCGGGAATGACGGCCTTTCTGACGGTGTGCCGCGACATGAATCGGATACTATGTGATGGGTAGGGTGATGTCAAGAAATGGTCGAAGTCACCGCATCCAAAGCGCGTCGCACGTCCTTTATGAAGGTGTGGACGCGAGAATCGTGGAGGGTTCATGCCTGTGTCAGGTTTCAAGTCGCGAGTCCCCGGTTCACGCTGACACAAGAAACGAAAATCCGAATGGCGAATCCTGAAATTTGGCCCAGGAGTATGTGATGTGTCCGATGCGTGAAGTTGAAACAGCGCTCTCGGTCAAGCCCGCGGACAAGCGGGCAGTCGATCGTCAGAAAGTGTCGGCGAGTCCTTTACAATGTAGGGAGGCGTCAATATAATCCAGCAGTTTTGCAGCCGTGGGCCAATGGGCGGCAACCGTGTTCCCTCAAGTCTGCACATCGGAGCGGGTCAGGCGTGATGAGCGAGGCTCATCTCTGCCCGGCCTCCGGGCGATGCTGGGGCGTTGCCACGGTCAGGGTGATTTTCACGCGAGAGTACTTTTTGGCGATCGTGACGCTCATCCACAGATCTCGATGGCTCGTTGCGCTGATCGTGGCAATCTCTGTCTTGTCCGGCTGGTGTGAAGCGGTCGAGCAGACAACGGTCTCCAAGGTCAAGTCGATCGACATCCGGGGCAACAAGCGCATCGAAGTTCCTGCCATTCTCGGGCGCCTCACGCTCAAAGTGAATGACCCCTATATGCCTGAGACGGTTCGCGGGCAGGTCAAGATTCTGTACGAGTCCGGCTTCTTCGAGGATGTCCAAGTCGAAACTGAGGTGGTGCCCGAAGGAACGGCCGTGGTCTTCGTCGTTCGGGAAAAACCCTTCATTACGGAGATCGTGTATGACGGGAATGAGCATCTGAGCGACGACAAGCTCAAGGAAAAAACCCTCATCAAGAGCCAAACCTTCCTTGATCAACAGCAGGTCAAGGACAGCGCCGAGAATATCCGTTTGGCGTACGAAAAAGACGGCTATCACAATTGCCAGGTGATCCCGGTCGTTCAAGCGCTGGACCAAGAGCGCAAGCGCCTGACGTTTTTCGTGACCGAAGGGGACAAGGCCCGCATCAAGGAGGTGACGTTCGACGGTTTGCGGACGATGACGAAGGCGGAGATGTTTAAGGTCGTGTCGACCCGCGAATGGGTGCCGTGGTACGGGCTGTTTACGCGATTCACCTTGCCGTCGCTCATCTCCGATGCCGGCGTCCTGAAGCGGGAAGAAGCGATGAATGATGTGGAACGGATCAGGGAAGTGCTGCTGAATAAGGGGTATTTCAACGCCAGGGTGAGTCTCTCCTCCATTGAACTGACCGAGGACAAGCGGTGGTTCACCGTGACTTTTAACATCTTCGAGGGCGAACCCTTTACCATTGGAGAGGTAGGATTCCGGGGCTATACGGTGTTCGAAGACCTCGAGCTTCGGGAAGGACTCAAGATCAAGCAGGGGGAGATTTTTCAGCGCGCCAAGCTGCGCGATGAAATCACCCGCCTGACGGATCTCTATGGGGGGAAGGGCTACTCGTTCGCCGAAGTCACACCCAATGCCATTCCGAACAACGAAGAACGGACAGTCAGCGTCATCTTCAGCATCAAAGAAGGGGAGATGATGCGCATCCGGCAAATCAACATTCTCGGGAACAACAAGACGCGTGACAACGTCATCCGTCGGGAAATCCGGGTGGATGAACAAGACGTCATTGACACCCAGTCCCTGAAGCGGAGTTTCCAGCGGTTGAACAATCTCAATTTTTTTGAAACCGTCGAAATTTTGCCCGACAAAGTGTCTGCGGACAAAGTGGATTTGAACGTTCGGGTCAAGGAGAAGCCGACAGGCCAGTTCAGCCTCGGTGGAGGGTTCAGCTCGCTGGATCGACTGATGGCGATTGCCAACATCACGGAAGGGAATATCGGCGGATATGGCATCATGGGGCGAGTCAGCGGCCAGCTCGGCCAGCGGAGGAGCCTGGGATCGATCACGTTGCGTAATCCCTATGTGAACGATTCGCTGACGTCGCTGCAGTTGGACATCTACCGCAGCATGACGAACTACCTGACCTTTTTCGAATCGCGAACCGGCGCGAGCGTAACCGTAGGCCGCTGGTTGTCGGAATACAATTCGGGGAGTATCAGTCTGTTTGGAGAAGAATTGAATTACAGAAGCCCGGCCAGGGGCGTGTGTGACTCCGTTCCCGAATTTTGCGATCAGCTGCTTGGCCATCAGTCATCCACTGGATTTCGGATCAATGGCTTCAGGGACACAAGGGACTATTATCTCGATCCTCGATCCGGTTGGCGGATCGGAGGTGGGGTCGACATCGGAACTCCGCTCATGGGCGGTACCAATAATTTCATTAAGTACAGTGCCGACGTGATCAAGGTTACCCCGCTGCCCTTCGACATGCGGTTGTCGATCCGTGGTCGGTTCGGGGCCGTGGATGCCTTCGGAGGGAGTCCGGTCCCACTCAGTGAACGATTCTATGTCGGCGGTATCAATACCGTGCGCGGGTTTGTCTTCGGCCGAGCCGGCCCCATCGTGGAACGGACAAAGACGACGCTCGGTGCGGCGAAGCAGCTGATCTTCAACGCCGATCTCATCTTTACGATTTCCGCCGACGCGAAGCTGAACGGCGTGCTCTTCTTCGATTACGGGAGAGGATTTGGTGAGGATGAAAGTCTGTCGATCTTTGAGCTCAGGAAAACGGCGGGACTTGAGGGCCGCTGGATTTCGCCGTTCGGTCCCTTGCGTGCCGCCTACGGCATCAATCTCGAACCCAGGACCGGCGAGCGAAGCGGGGTGTTCGAGTTTACGATCGGATCGATCTTCTGAATTGATGCCCGTGCTGAAGCCGTGAGGATCTGAAAACAGAGCGTGATGTCAGGATACTCCGCAATGCCGCTCACATTCATCACGGAGGACTATCCTTCCTGCGCGCGTTCTGGCAAAATGCACAAATTATTCAAAGGGGTATCCCTCCTGGACGGCGCGAGGGGCGGCTTCTCTGTCATCCTGAAAGTTGGCTTGTGACACGTTCCCTAAACGAGTTTCCTCGTATCATCCGGTGTGTGATTGTCGCTGTGGCTAAACGAGCGTACGATCTGGTTCGTATGCCGATAGGCCGTCAACAGGCTCCGATCCTCTTCGCCATGGCCATGGCCGGTCTCTTGACCGTGGGCTGTACGCCAAGTGGGTTGAAGGTCGACGGGCACAAGATCGAAGGCAAAATGGGGCTTGTTGACTCCTCGCGCGTGTGGAACGAATCGAACCTGGGCAAGAAGCTGAAAGAGACGTTGAGTGCCCACCAGAAAAACCGGCAGGCGTTGCTTGAGGCTGATGCAAGGGAGTTGCAACGCATGCAAGAGGACCTGAAGCGGTTTGAAGAGTCCCGGTCCTTCCAGCCCGACGGGATTCTGCGACGCAAACAGCAACTACAGCAGCGCTTCGAGGAGTATCAGCAGAAGAGTATGGAATTGAATCGGGAGATCCAAGAAAAGGGGCGTGAGGTGTCGGAAGGTTTTCGGGTGAAGGTGGATGGCGTAGTCGGAAAGGTGGCCAAGCGCCTCGGATTGCAGGTGGTCATTGAGAAAGGCAAAGGCGGCCCCACGTTCTATAGTGAGGAGGGGCTGGACCTGACGAGTCAGGTGATTGAGGAATTCAATCGAGAGCATCCGTAGGGCAGTGGAGGGTTGACATGAGACGTGTAGGAATCGTGACGGCTGTGGGCGGTGTCCTCTTGGCATGCTGGGCGGCATCAGTAAACGCGTCCGATGCGATCAAGATTGCCGTGATGGACCAACAGGCCGTGATCGAACGGTCCAAAGTAGGCAAGGCGGCACTTGAGGAGGTCAAGACCTATCAGGCGACCAGGCAGAAGATCATCACGGCCGACGAGCAGGAGCTGAAAGAGCTCGAGCAGGCCATTCAGGATCCGAATAGCAAGCTCAGCGAAGCGGCCAAACAAGAGAAGCAGGAACAGTTTCGATCCAAAGTCGAGGCCTATCAGCGGCGGCTGCAAGACTTCAACCGTGAGATCCAGCAGAAGCAACGCGAGATGGCCGCGGAGTACTCGAAGAAGATCGCGGATGCCGCTCAAGCGGTGGCACAAAGGGAGGGGTTTGTTGCCGTCCTTGACAAAGGGAATGAGTCGATGTTCCGCATCGTGCTCTACCACCAGCCGGCACTGGATGTGACGGACTTGGTCGTGAAGGAATTCGATCGGCAGCAGAACTGAGATGGCGAGTCAATTGAAGCGGAGAGGAGGCGGCACGAATGGCGAAGGTCGAGCAGGTAGAAATTCAGGAGATTCAGGCATTACTTCCTCACCGGTATCCCTTCTTGCTGGTGGATCGGGTGAAAGAGTTTGAGCCCGGCAAGAGGCTTACCGCGATCAAGAATGTCACGATCAACGAGCCATTTTTCCAAGGACATTTTCCCGGGCGCCCGGTGATGCCCGGAGTGTTGATTGTCGAAGCGATGGCCCAGGCCGGCGGCGTCCTGGTGTTCAAGTCCGGAGGGACGGTCGGGAAAACCATCATGTATCTGGCGGGTATCGAAGAGGCAAAGTTCCGCCGACCCGTGGTGCCCGGCGATCAACTCCGTTTTGAGATCGAAGTCCTCAAGACGCGTCCACCGTTCTGGAAAATGCAAGGGAAGGCCTATGTGGACAACGAAATCGCCTGTGAAGCCGTGGTAACGGCGATGGTGATGGAAGAGAAAACGGAAACACGGTAGATGGTACTGATCGGTGCTCGTTCGCTGAAGCGGACGATAAAGATGTCAGCCTGACAGTGATGTGGTGATGAACCCATGACCGGTAAAAAGGACCGGTGAGCGGTGACGCTAGTAAAGGGGGCAGCGTGAAGATACATCCATCAGCGATTATCCATCCCAAGGCGAAACTTGACGATGATGTGGAAGTGGGGCCGTTCTGCGTCGTCGGCGAGCACGTCACGATCGGGAAGGGGACCCGGTTGTTATCCCATGTCTCTATCGACGGATGGACCGAGGTCGGCGAGCGCAATGAGGTGCATCCCTTTGCCTCTATCGGGGGGCCGCCGCAGCACCTCGGCTATCGTGGAGAGCCCACGAAAGTCGTGCTCGGCGACGACAACGTGATTCGTGAATATGTCACCATCAATCGCGGGACGGTACAAGGCGGCGGGGTGACCTCTCTTGGGTCCAAGGGCATCTTGATGGCCTATGTGCACGTGGCGCACGATTGCCGGCTCGGGAACCATATCATTATGGCAAACGCGGCGAGCTTGGCCGGACACATTACGATCGGAGATCATTCCGTTATCGGAGGGTTAACCGGCATTCTTCAGTTTGTGCGAGTCGGAGACTATGTGATGGTCGGCGGGTGTTGTGCGATCGGCCAGGATATCCCGCCGTTTACGTTTGCCGCCGGCGGGTATCGGGCCCATCTCTACGGTCTGAACACGGTCGGGTTGCAACGTCATGGTTTTTCCTCGGACCGCATTGCTCTACTCAGGAAAGCCTTCGATCTTCTCTTTCGTGCAGGCCATCGGACGGCGGAGGCCATCAAACTGGCCCAAAAGGAGTTCAAAGGGCAGGAGGATGTTGCGAAGATTATCACGTTTATGGAGGGGACCAAACGTGGGATCTCGCGGGCGGTCCACCACGATCTCGAGCGTGAGGCCGATCACCAGCTATGATGGCAGCCACGATGACTCCAGCCATGCCTATAGCGGAGGGGCGCATCGGCTTGATCGCCGGCAACGGGCGGTTTCCGATCATTTTCGCGGATAACGCACGCAAGTTGGGGTTGTACGTGTCCGCGGTGGCGCACGAGGGAGAAACGGATCCGGAACTCGAACGCCACGTTGACCGGATTCACTGGATCAGGATCGGGCAACTCAACAAGCTGATCAACGCATTCAAGGGCGATGGGGTCCGGCAGGTGGTGATGCTGGGCGGCATCAAGAAGACCCATGTCTACAGCACGGTGCGGCCGGATTTTCGCGCCCTGGCGTTGGCGGCCCGCATTGCGTTGTGGAAGGACGACGATATTCTTCGTGAAATCGCGGCTGAACTCGAACGGGAAGGGATCATCATCTGCGAATCGACGTTCGGCCTTAAAGGGATTCTCGTGGAGGAGGGGCCGCTGACATCGCGGCAGCCGTCCAAGAAAGAATGGGCCGATATCCGGTACGGCTGGGACATTGCGCGGGAGACCGGGCGTCTCGATATCGGACAATGTGTGGTGGTCAAAGATCGGGTGATCGTGGCGGTGGAGGCGGTGGAAGGCACTGATGGCGCGATCAAACGAGGTGGCGAACTGGCCAAGGAAGGTGCGGTGGTTGTCAAGCGGAGCAAGCCGCAGCAGGATATGCGCTTTGATTTGCCCGCTGTCGGGCCTCGAACGATCGACGTCATGGCGTCGGTCAAGGCGAGCGTGTTGGCGGTGGAGGCAGGCCGCACCGTCATATTGGATCGGGATGAACTCGTGAGCCAAGCTGAGCGAGCGGGGATTGCGGTCATCGGAATCGCGGCGGACAGCATGCAACGTGACGCGTGACGCAAACCGAGTCGAACGTTTCATGTTTCGAGTGTTGTGTTTCAGGTGTCTCGTTTCATCATGACACCTGGACCTTGAAACGTGTCACTTGCAACTCCTACCAGTGTAGACGAGCATGACAACACTTCGTGCCGGAGTCATCGGTGTCGGCCATCTGGGGCAGCACCACGCGAGGCTCTATGCGGAGCTCCCGGATTCGACATTGGTTGGTGTGACCGATCAGGATCTGGGTCGCGCGCGGACGATTGCTGAACGGCACAGAGCGCAGACATTCGAGCGGGTGCAAGATTTATTGAAGACGGTTGAGGTCGTCAGTGTGGCCGTCCCAACGTCGTCGCACTATGCCGTGGCCAAGGCTTGTCTGGAAGCTGGCAAGCACGTGTTGGTCGAGAAGCCGATCGCGGTCTTGCCCGCCGAAGCGGAGGAACTCGTCGATCTTGCCAAAACCAAAGGGTGCACCCTGCAAGTCGGCCATAGTGAACGGTTCAATCCAATCGTGCCGGCGATGTGGCCATTCATTCACCGTCCAGTGCTGATCGAGGGGCAGCGGCTGGGGATGTACAGCGCTCGCGGGACCGATGTCGATGTCGTGCTGGATTTGATGATTCACGATCTGGACTTGCTGTTGTCTTGTCATCTCGGCGCTGTGATCCATGTGCAAGCGGTGGGCGCATCGGTATTGTCACCCACGCATGATATGGCCAACGCAAGGATCCAATTCGAAGGGGGCTGTGTCGCCAACCTCACCGCCAGTCGAATCTCCCCAAAGGCTATGCGGCAGTGGCGCGTGTTTCAAAAAGATGGTTCGGTGTCCATCGACTTTCAGAGTCGCCAGGGGGTCATCGGACGTCGGGCTGCGGAACCGGCCGCGCAGGCGATGGCGGTCGCTGAGGAAATCCAAGCCGGTGACGGCGAGCCGCTGAGGTCCCAGTTGGAATCGTTTCTGTCTGCAGTTCGGTCGGCATCTCGCCCCATCATTGCCGGTGAAGATGGCGCAGCGGCATTGAAACTTGCTCATCGCGTGCTGTCCGCAATGAAAGTATCCGGGGAGGAGAAACGACCTGAGTATCCTTGACGGAATCGGTCGGCCCAGGTTCTTTCCGTTGGGTCTCCTCAATCACCATTCATCGCCCATGTCCTAGAGGCCATCGTGGCGCGTATTTTGATCGTGACGGGTGAAGCCTCAGGGGACCTCCATGGGGCAAATCTTGCCAAGGCGTTGAAAGCACGTGATCCTCACGTCTTATTGTCCGGCATCGGTGGCCGGGCGATGAAAACGGCCGGGGTAGAGTTGATAGAGGAGATGGGAAAATTTGATGTCATCGGCATGGTCGGTCCGTTGGCGTTGATCCAGATCCTCCGACGATTTGTCACGATGCGGCGGCTCTTTCGGTCGAAACGGTGGGATACCGTGGTGTTTATCGACCATCCGGGACTCAACCTCCGATTCGCCTATTTTGCCAAGGCGGCCGGCCTTCGCGTGATCTATTATATTGCCCCGCAGATCTGGGCCTGGGCACCCTGGCGGATGCGGTGGATCAGGCAACGGGTCGACCATGTGGTGGTTATCCTTCCGTTTGAGAAGCCCCTGTACGACGACGCGGGGGTGCCCTGTACCTTTGTCGGGCATCCGATCTTGGATGCGGTTGCGCCACACTATGATTGGACAGCACTTCGCACCAGGTTTGGGTTTGCCGATCATGAGCGTGTCATCGCGTTATTGCCGGGAAGTCGTGCCCACGAGGTGCAGGTGCTGCTCCCGATTCTCCTCGAGACGGCGGAGATGCTGACACGCCGGGACCCCAAAACAAAGTTTATCCTGGCACAAGCTTCCACCATTCACGATAATCTGTTACTGCCTCTCTTGAAGAGAAGCGCCGTTCCCATTACGGTGGTGAAGGAGCAGGCCAACGAGGTCATGGCGGTGTCCGACCTGGTGTTGGTTGCTTCCGGCACGGCAACTCTGCAAGCCGCGGTGGTGGGCACGCCGATGGTCTTATGTTATCGAACGACGGCGCTGACGTATTGGGCCGCGAGCGTTGTGCTGCGGTTCGTGGTTCGAGTGAAATGGATCGGGTTGGTGAATCTGGTGGCAGAGCGGACGGTGGTGCCTGAGCTGGTCCAGTCCGCCGCGACCGCGGAACGACTGTGTGAAGAAGCGGTCCGGCTCTTAGAAGATCGAGCGGCGTATGATGCGATGAAACGAGACTTGGCGACCGTGCGGGCTGCTCTGGGTGAGCCGGGCGCGTCGCTCAGAGCCGCGGAGGTGGTGTTGGCGGCATGTCAGGCATAGATCGATTCAAACGGCTCATGCAGTATGTCCGTCCTTATCGGACGAGATTTGTGGGAGGCCTTGCCTGCTCAGGCCTCGTGGCGCTCTCGACCGGTGTGTATGCCTGGCTCGCCCGTCCCGTGCTGGACGGCATCTTTATCGAAAAAAATGAACGATTGCTGCTGGTACTGCCCTTGGCTCTGTTGGGGGTTGCAGCAGTGAAGGCGGTGTTCAGCTATGGGGTCGGTTATCTCATGGCTTATGTCGGGAATCGAGTGGTGGCTGATATCCGCCAAGAGCTGTTTCAGCGATTCATGTGGCTGCCGATCGGGTTTCATGACTCCAATACCTCGGGACGCTTGGTCTCCCGAGTGGTCAACGACGTCGGATTGATGGCGAATGCGGCCTCAAGTGTCGTGAAAGACATTTTTCAAAATGTCCTCACGTTTCTTGCCATGGTCGGGGTCATTCTCTATCAGGATTGGAGACTGGCCGGCCTCTCGCTCATCGTGCTTCCGCTTGCCGGCCTGACGATGGTGCGAGTGGGAAAGCGGTTGAAAAAATTAGCAGCGAGCGGGCAGGAGCAGATGGGTGACATGTCGTCGACGTTGCAAGAAACCTTTGCCAGCATCAGAGTGGTGAAAGCATTCGGTCGTGAAGATGCGGAAGGGGAGCGATTCAGGGAGCGGAACCGGGCATATCTCTCCACGACGTTGAAATCCAATCATGTCTGGTCGATCGGCCATTCCTATATGGAAATCATCGGGGTGATCAGCGTCGCCACCCTCATTTGGTATGGCGGCTATCTTGTGATCAACGGGACGATGACCCCCGGCGCCTTTTTTTCGTTCATGGCGGCGATGTTATTGGCCTATACGCCGGTTCGGAAATTGTCAGGATCGAACAATTTGATTCAGCAGGCGCTGGCGGCAGCGGAACGCGTATTTGACGTGTTGGACTTAAAAACGGAACAGTCTCACGATCATGGCACGGTTCCCCTGGCAGGCATCAAACAGGCCATTGAATTTAAGGGGGTGGCATTGTGCTACGAGAACCACACGATTCCCGCCCTGACCGATATTGATCTCGTGATCAAGCCGGGGGAAGTGATTGCGCTGGTCGGGAGCAGTGGGAGCGGAAAAACCTCCTTGGTGAGCTTGTTGCCGCGGTTCTATGAGCCGACAGCCGGACGCATTCTCATCGACGGATTTCCGCTGCCCTCGTACCAGCTGCACTCATTGCGTGCACACATTGGAATCGTTTCGCAAGAGGTGGTCTTGTTTGACGATACCATACAGCGCAACATCGCGTTTGGACGGACTGGTGCGACGCAAGCCGAAGTTGAACGAGCCGCAAAAATGGCGTATGCCCATGACTTCATCCTCCGTCTCCCGCAGGGGTATGAATCGGTCATCGGAGAGCGCGGACTCAAGTTGTCGGGAGGTGAACGCCAACGGTTGGCCATCGCGCGGGCTATTCTTCGTGACCCCCCGTTGCTGATTTTGGATGAGGCCACGTCGGCCTTGGATTCGGAGTCGGAACGGATCGTGCAACTGGCGTTGGCGAACTTATTGAAGAATCGGACGGCGCTGGTGATCGCCCATCGCCTCTCTACGATTCAACATGCGGATCGTATCGTCGTGTTGGACCGGGGTGCCATCGTCGAAACGGGATCGCACGAGGAATTACTGCGGCGTGGCGGGGTGTACCATCGGTTGCACGCGTTGCAATTTCAGGATGTGACAGGTGTGTGACCCTCGTAGGGATGGGTGCTGAGTGCTGAGTGCTGACAAGAGAACGAGTGTGAAGAAACGAGTCCAGCAGTGGGTCAAATGCTCGCTGTTGCCGCCGGTGGCGGCAGGCCTGATTCGAACGGTCGCGCGGTCGATGCGGTGCGAGACGCACGGGCATGAGGCGGTCGATGGGTTGTATCGTGAAGGCCGTCACATCATTCTGGCCTTTTGGCATGCCCAGCAGCTGATGATCCCGATCGGGTATCGCGGCACGGGTTCCCATGTGCTGATCAGCCAACATGGCGACGGAGAAATCATTGCGCGCATCATCGCGCGATTCGGCCATGACGCGGTGCGGGGGTCGAGCACCCGCGGCGGTGCCGGCGCGCTGCGCGCGCTGATCAAGCTGGGTCGGTCAGGCCGGGACGTGGTCGTGACGCCGGACGGGCCCAAAGGTCCCCGCCACGTCGTCAAACTGGGCGTCATTCAGTTGGCCAAGGCGACAGGTCTTCCGATTGTGCCCTTGGCCTTCGCCTGCTCAAAAAAAAACTCTTTGCGAGCTGGGACCGGTACATGGTCCCGTATCCGTTCTCCCGGGGCCTGTTCCTCTACGGAGATCCGCTCTGGGTTCCGCGTGAGGCGGATGACGGGGCGCTCGAAGCGGCCCGCCTGGAACTGGAGACGGTTCTCAATCGCTTGACGGATCAGGCGGAGCAAGAAGTGATTCGTCATTCGTCAAGCGTCAAGCGTGGGCCGAAGCCTGGCGGCTCGGGCAATTCCTCGATTGACGCATGACGATTGAGGATCAACGGGCATTCGATGTGGAAATTTCTCTATAACCTCGGCCTGCTCATTGCCGCTCCCGTCATCGTGGGGGTATTGGTGGCAAAGCCGCGCTGCCGGCGGGGCTTTCTCCAGCGAATGGGGTGGGAAGCGGGTTCGTTTGGTTTATTTGGTTTGTTTGGTGGGGGACGTC
>JAYWIP010000230.1:0-5482 GCA_039794465.1 Nitrospira sp. | reverse complement strand
TGTCTTCGTGACAAGTCTCCGGCCTCTCGCTATAATCCGACGCCTATGGCTACCGCACAGCCTGCTCCTCCGAACGCTCCGCTCGCTCCTCCTGATCAAACACTCGTTGCGCGGACTGTCGAGACGCATCTTCCTCCCGGCCTGATCTTGCGTGAGCTGACCCCGTTGGCGGGTGACGCATCCAACCGGCGCTACTATCGCGTGACGCTCGCGGGAGGGCCGCCTCATTCTGTGATTCTGATGCAGTTGGCTGAGCCGGAAGGATTTAAACAGTCTGAGGAAGCGGTGAGCGGGGCCACTCAGGCGATCACGGAGCTGCCGTTTCTGAACGTCATGTCCCATTTGGCCAAGGCCGAGGTGCCGGTGCCGGCGCTCCATTATTATGACCAGGCAGCCGGGCTGTTGTATTTGGAGGATTTCGGCGATGTCACGCTGGCCGAGGCGGTCGGCTCAGCCGACGCGGCCACGCTGGAATCGCGCTATAAACAGGCGATCAATGTGTTGGTGCAGATGCAGGTCAAGGCGACGACCCCGGCCGATCCGGGATGCCTGGCCTTTCATCGTAGCTTCGATGTGCCGTTGCTGATGTGGGAATTTGATCATTTCATCGAGTACGGGGTCGTCGCGCGCCGCGGCGCGCCGATGTGCGCGGACGATTGGACGGTGATCCGCGAAGAGTGTGAACGGATTTCCGACCTTCTCGCCGGCCAGCCGCGGGTCTTCGTCCATCGGGACTATCATTCACGCAATTTGATGGTCGATGGCGTGCGGCTCGGGGTGATCGATTTTCAGGATGCGTTGCTGGGACCGGCGACCTATGATCTGGCGTCGCTCCTTCGGGACGCGTATATCCGTCTCGACGAATCCCTGATCGATGTTCTCGTAGACTACTATCTCGACCAGCTGGCCGAACGCCGGTACGTGTGGGCCAATCGCGCCGCGTTCCGCCGCCTCTTCGATTTCACCAGCATTCAGCGCAATCTGAAGGCCGCGGGGCGCTTCGTCTACATCGATCGCGTCAAAGGCAATCCCAAATTCCTGGCGGATATCCCGCGTGTGTTGAGCTATGTCAAACGCAATCTGGACAAGTATCCCGAATTGGAAACGCTTCGGAAACATCTCACGCCGTATGTGCCGGAATTGCAGTAAGCGGAGAGAAGAGAGGTTTGTCTGGTCTGTCTGGTTTATTTGGTTCTAAAGGAATTCAGACCAGATCAACCCAGTCAACCAAACGCACCAGACCAACCTGTATGAAGGCCATGATTCTCGCGGCGGGACTTGGGACCCGCCTCCGTCCGCTCACCAACACCGTTCCCAAACCGCTGCTCCCGGTCTTGGGGACTCCCCTCATCGTCTGGAATCTGCTCCTGTTGAAGCGCCACGGGTTCCGCGACGTGGTCATCAATCTCCATCATCTGGCTCCCATGATCGAACAGGCGCTGGGCAACGGCTCAAGGTTCGGCCTCCGGATCTTCTATTCCCATGAGCCGATCATTCTCGGGACCGGCGGAGGCATCAAGCAGGCGGAGCCCTACTTTTCAGGTGAGCCGGTCTTGGTGGTGAACGGAGACACGTTGTTCGAGTTGGACCTCGAGGCGCTCTGCGCGTTTCATCGGACCAGCCAGGCTGCGGCGACGCTGGTGCTGCGGGAAGATCCTGATGCCACACAGTGGGGATTGGTGGAAGTGGGGGCGGACCATCGCATTGTGACGATCACGGGAAAGGGTATCGCCAGCGCGGTGCCTCCCATGCCACGCATGTTTGCCGGCATCCACATCTTGCATCCCCGGTTGTTGCGCGAGGTGCCGAAAGGTGTGGCGTCGTCGATTATCGATCCCTATGTGGCGGCGATTGCGCGAGGTGAATCTGTGCTGGGCTATGACATCAAGGGCTACTGGTCAGATATCGGCACCGCCGAACGGTATGCCCAAGCGGAGAAGGACGCTCGCGCCGGTGTGATTCGCCTGGAGGATCGGCGGTCAGCCGCTGCGGAACCGTAACGTCCGGCCCTGCCCCTCAAGCGGTCGCGGCGGCGACCCGTCCCCCCTGTTCCTCAGCCCCCTTACGTTTCTGTCGTCTTGTGTTGCTTGATGAGACGGGCCAGGTAGGTCCGTTGCAGCTTGAGCATCTCGGCGGCTTTGGTCTGATTGCCGCCTGCTTGTGCAAGGGCGCGGGTGATGATAAAGCGGCCATGCGCAGAGATGGATTCGTGGTAGGGCAAGTCAAAATACGGCGGATGCGCGCCATCATGGGTGCGAAGTTCCGCATCCTCCGGCGTGAGTGCCAACCACGTGGGTTCGATGGTATCCGTCGGGCTGAGTACCACGGCGCGGGCGATCACGTTGTCCAGCTCCCGAATATTCCCCGGCCAGACATATCGGGTCAGTGTATCCACCGCCGCGTTGCTGAAGGTCATGCCGGGCCGTTTGGCATCCTTGGCATGCCGGTCGAGAAAGAACCGGGCGAGAGCGGGGATATCGCCTCGGCGGTCGCGGAGCGGCGGGAGCGTGAAGGTGATGACGTTCAGGCGAAAGTACAGATCTTCGCGGAACTGGCCGGCCTTCACGGCTTTTTTCAGATCCTTGTTCGTCGCAGCGATGATGCGGATGTTGACGGACACGGTCTTCGAGCCGCCGACGCGGTGGAACTCACGGTCTTGCAGCACGCGAAGCAGTTTGGCCTGTAACGGCAGCGACATGTCGCCGATCTCATCGAGGAAGACGGTGCCGCCGTCGGCCATTTCCAGTTTGCCTTTTTGCTGCCGATCTGCTCCTGTGAAGGCCCCGCGCTCGTGGCCGAAGAGTTCGTTCTCCAGCAGGGTTTCGGTCAGCGCCACACAATTGATCACGATGAGGGGCATGGCTTCGCGCGGGCTCCAGTGGTGGATGGAGCGGGCGAAGAGCTCCTTACCCGTTCCGCTTTCACCGAGCAGGAGCACGCTCGCATCGGACTTGGCGGCCCGCTGCGCTGCGTCCATCACGGACGTGATGGCCGGGCTGTTCCCGACGATGGAGGCATAACGGCCGGCGACTTCGGAGCGGAGGCAATCGACTTGCCGGCGCAGCGAGTCGCGTTCCAGTGCCTTGCGGATGACGATCAGCAGGTGATCTTTGTCGAGCGGTTTGGCCAAAAAGTCGTAGGCACCCTCCTTCATCGCTTCCACTGCCGCATCAACCGAGCCGTGGGCGGTCATGACGATGACAGGCAGGGTCTCCGTATGTTTCGAGTTGTGGAGGCGCTTGAGGACCTCGAGGCCGGTGAGTTTGGGCAGAGTCAGATCCAACAGCACGACATGGGGGGACTCTAGCGCGATTTGGTCGAGCGCCTGTTGTCCGTCCCGCGCGACGACCGTCGCGTAGTGCAACGATTGCAGCCGGTCTTCCAGTACGGTGACGATATCCGGGTCGTCGTCGACGATGAGAATTTTGGCGTGCACGCTCTTGCCTCTCCCACTCAGATGGCGTGGGGGAATCACTCATCACTGCGCGCAGGCACCGAGCACCAACCGGGATGTGTGGCTTCGATCATTCCTGTGTGCGGGGTGCGCGGGCACGATGAGTGATCCCCCACGCCGTCGCTTACCCCTCCATCACATTGATGACCAATCCTGTCAGCGGTTTGGGGAAGAAATAGGTCGATTTGTGCGGCATGCGCTCGCCCGCCGTCGCGACCGCCTGGATTTCACCGACCTTGGTGGCATTGAGCAACAGCGCGCCTGTGCCGGTTCCCTGTGTCGCCCATTTCAACGCTTCGTGATCGTCTTTCGTGTAGAGAATCGCTTCCTGTTCCTGCTGTGTGGGACAGAGCTTCGCGATGATGAGGTGTTGCAGGAGTGACACATCGAGCTTGGTCCGGGGTGAGGCCTGGGCGGAGGGGCGGTGGGTCGGTTTGAGTGTGAGGGTGATATAGCGGGTGTCCCCGTTCAGGGCCATTCCAAATACGGGCGCCGTCCGTCCACTTGTTCTGAGGGCGGTGATGAATTGTGTTCGCGCCGTCCCTTCCGTGGAAGCCGTATAGGGAAATTCTTGAAAATCGAACGCGTCGCCCAGCAGTGTCGTGATCCGCTCATACGACGGCAGCGGGGTGGTGGTGACTCGATGGGTCGGTAAGACCGTCAGGCCGGGGTCTTCCAGCGGCGCCAGGAGCATCAAGACGGCGTCATAGGGCTGGAGTCCGGTGGATGCGCCTGCCTGTCGCCGGCGAGTGGTCTGATAGTTCAGGGCGGTTTCATAGCGATGGTGTCCGTCCGCGATGAAGAGCGGTTTGCTCCGCATCGCGTCCACGATTCGATCGAGCACTGCCGGCTCGGTCACGGCCCAAAGCTGTTCGCGGAACCCGGCGTCATCCTGAAAGTCGTAGCGGGCCGGTGTACCTTTCGTCTCCGCTTCGAGGAGTCCCAACACGACCCCTTGCGGGTCTGAGTAGAGCGACCAGATCGGGCTGAAATTTGCCCCGCAGGCCTCGATGAGATTCAATCGGTCGGTCTTGGCCGCGGCACGCGTGTTTTCGTGGGGGTAAATATGCCCGGAGTCCAGGGCCTCAAGCTTCACCGCCGCGAGAAACCCGCGGAGCAGCTTCGTGGGCGCATTCGGGCTCGATCCAGGCGGGCGGTACTCGATCGTGTGGTAGTACACGGCCGGCCGGCGCTCGCGCGTAAGTGCGCCGGTCTTGATCCAGTCGCGCAAGGTCGCGGCGGCGCGGGTATACCGGTTGTCGGACGGGCTGTCGCCCGGCCGGTCGAGTCCCAATTCCAGCCGGATGATATTGTACGGGCTCCGCTCGTGCAACGCCTGTTGGCCGGCCGTATCGATGATGTCGTACGGGGGAGCGACAACGTGCTGGATGTCGCCCACGACCGTCGTGTCGTACAGGGTGCCGTGAAAGGGAAGAATCTGTGACATGGCGCGTCCTTTGCTGTGTGTGGTGGACGTTGAAATGGCGTCTTGGCGACTCTCCACCCTGCGCGGTGTTCTTTCCAATGCCGTTCTGCGGCGGAGACAGGCGGGAAGAACGACTACCGGTCGCGGGTAATCATGTACTCGGCGGTGACCGCGAGGGCGCGGCGAGCCGTGCTGTCTTCAAAGATCTCGAGTTCGCGTTTGGCCGCGTCGATATAGGTTCGAGCCCGGTCCATTGCGTAGGTGACCGACCCATATTCGGCCATGAGGAGCAGAATGCGATCCAGGTCGGCGGCGTTGAGCGTTCTGGTCTCCATCCGGTCCTTGATCATGTGGCGGTCTTGTTCCGAGCAATGCTGGAGCAAATGGAGCAGGGGGAGGGTGGCCTTGCCTTGCCGTAAATCTTGTCCGATCGTTTTCCCGAGCGAGGCGCCGTTGGCGACGTAGTCCAGGTTGTCATCGGCGACCTGGAAGGCGATCCCGAGGTATTGACCGAAGCGGAACAGGGCCTCCTGTTGCGTCTCTGACGCGTCGGCCAGAATGGCGCCCATGCGGCAGGCGGCCGCGATCAACGCGGCGGTCTT
>JAYWIP010000229.1:0-5461 GCA_039794465.1 Nitrospira sp. | reverse complement strand
GCACAAACGTTCATCTGATTGAACCGGCTGACGGCCACAAGCGCCATCAGCCGCTTTTACCTCTTTTCCCTCTTGCGGACTGGAAGGATGGATCTTTCGAAAGTCGCCATAGCGGCGCGACGAGATGTGGCCAAAGAATGGGCCGCAGGCGACGGCATGCGATTCTTATCGCGTCTTAGAGTCGCATGCGGCAAAGAGCACGGAACCAGGAGCAGGTCCCAACCATTGCATCATGGCGACTCTCGAAAGATCCATCCTTACAGTCCTGCCTCTTTCAGCACCTGCCCCGTATACGACCGTTTCGCCTTCGCAATCTCCTTCGGCGGTCCTTCCGCCACGATCTCGCCGCCGCGGTCACCGCCTTCGGGCCCCAGATCAATAATCCAATCGGCGTTCTTGATCACATCGAGATTGTGTTCGATCACGAGCACCGTATTCCCGGTTTCGACCAATCGATCCAACACATCCAGCAATCGTTGCACATCCGCGAAATGCAGACCGGTCGTCGGCTCATCGAGGATATACATCGTCCGCCCCGTCGCCCGCTTGGACAGCTCACGAGACAGTTTCACCCGTTGCGCTTCACCACCGGAGAGCGTCGTCGCCGATTGCCCCAGCTTCACATAATGCAGCCCCACATCGTGCAGCGTCTGGAGTTTGGCTTTGATCAGCGGAATGTGCTCGAAGAACTCCAGCGCATCGTCCACAGTCATGTTCAATACATCGGCGATACTCTTCCCCTTATGGAGAATTTCCAGCGTCTCCCGGTTGTAGCGCTGACCTTTACAGACCTCGCACGTCACGTAGACGTCGGGCAGGAAATGCATCTCGATCTTAATGAGCCCGTCGCCCTGGCAGGCTTCACAGCGCCCGCCTTTCACGTTGAAGCTGTACCGGCCCGGCTTATAGCCACGGACGCGTGACTCCGGCAGGTTCGAGAAGAGATCGCGGATGTAGCCGAACAGCCCTGTATACGTGGCGGGATTCGATCTCGGCGTACGGCCAATCGGTGATTGGTCGATATCGATCACTTTGTCGAGCGCCTCAACGCCTTTCAGTTCTTTGCACCCGTCGATCTTGGGCTTCTTCTGGTAGAGCATCTGCGAGAGCGAATGAAACAACACCTCCAACACCAGCGTGCTCTTGCCGGATCCCGAGACGCCGGTGACACAGGTCAGCAGTCCCAAGGGAAACCTGGCCGTCACATCCTTGAGGTTGTGCTTCTGTGCGTTTACGACAGAGAGAAACCCTTTTGACTTTCGCTGCCTTCGCGGCACAGCGACGGTCTCAATGCCGCACAAGTACCGGCCTGTCAATGAGTTCGAGTCAGCCATGACCTGCTGCGGCGTACCTTGGGCAACGACATGGCCGCCATGGGTCCCGGCGCCGGGCCCCATATCGAGGAGGTGATCGGCCGCCATCATCGTTTCCGCGTCGTGTTCAACCACGACAACCGTGTTGCCGAGGTCTCGGAGGCGGAGGAGCGTTTGCAAGAGCCGCCGATTGTCCCGCTGGTGCAACCCGATCGACGGCTCGTCGAGAATGTAGAGCACCCCGACCAGGCCGGATCCAATCTGTGTCGCCAACCGGATGCGCTGGCCTTCCCCGCCGGACAATGTGGCCGCCGCCCGATCAAGGGTGAGATAGTCCAGACCGACGTTCACGAGAAAGCCGAGCCGCTCGCGAATCTCTTTCAGAATGCGGTGCGCGATGACCAATTCCCGGTCGGTGAACTTGAGCGAGAGGAAAAACTCCGCCGCCGACCGGATCGACAGGCTCGTGACATCGGCGATAGACCTCTTTTCAAGCTTGATCGCCAGACTCTCCGGCTTAAGCCTGGCGCCCCGACAGGCCTCGCACACATCGAGAAGGGTGAAATCTTCCTCCTCCGCGGAGCCGGGCGTCACCTGATAGCCGATGCCATCGCAGGCCGGGCAGGCCCCGTGCGGGCTGTTGAAGGAAAAGATCCGGGGCTCGACTTCCGGATAACTCACGCCGCATTTGATACAGGCCAGCTTGTCGCTGTAGAGCCTCGTCTTCCCATCCTCAGTCAGAACCGCGACGAGCCCTCCGGCCAACTTGCTGGCGGTTTCGACGGAATCCGCCAGGCGGCGCATGAGAGATTCGCCCGGCTTCATCACCAGCCGATCGACGATAATCTCGATCGTATGTTTCTTTTGCTTGTCGAGGACGAGGTCCTCGCCAAGATCGACGATGCCGCCGTTTACGCGCGCCCGCACGTAACCGGCCTTCCGCATCTCCAGCAACTCCTTGCGATACTCCCCTTTGCGCCCCCGGATGATCGGCGCCAGGATCTGGAACTTAGCCCCTTCCGGTAAACCGGCGATTGCGTCCACCATCTGCTGCACCGTCTGAGCCGCGATTTCTTCACCGCATTGAAAGCAATAGGGCCGCCCGACGCGCGCAAACAAGAGCCGGAGATAGTCGTAAATCTCCGTCACCGTGCCGACAGTAGAACGGGGGTTATGGCTGGTGCTTTTCTGTTCGATGGAAATGGCGGGAGAAAGCCCTTCGATGGAATCGACGTCGGGCTTGCCCATCTGCTCCAGGAATTGACGTGCATAGGCCGAGAGCGATTCGACATACCGCCGCTGTCCTTCGGCATAGATCGTGTCGAACGCGAGCGAGGACTTGCCGGACCCGCTTAAGCCGGTGATCACGACCAGCTTGTCGCGCGGAATCTCGACGTCGACGTTCTTGAGATTGTGCTCCCGCGCGCCTTTGATGACGATCGAATGGCTCATAGCGCGGGATTATAGCATGGCGAGATGAACGTCCGGACCGATGCATATGAACCCGTTCGGGATTCGGATGGCACATGGAAACTAGGAGGCTCGCAGGGATCTGCCGGGTGGTTGTTGCGAAGGATGTCGGCGGGACGATGAACTACCCGGGCGCCGGCTTCAGGATTTTATCGCCTGGGCAGTCAGCTCTTGCGGGTGTTCGAGGATACGCTTCAACTCCGTCAGAAACTCCGCGCCCATCACACCATCGATGGCCCGGTGATCGCACGACAGTGTCACCTGCATGCTGCGTCCGGCTTTCACGGCGCCCGCAATGACGACCGGCACGTCCCGAACAGCACCGACGGCGAGCGAGGCGGCTTGCGGCGGGATGAGGACGGCGAGAAAATTATCCACCCCGAACATGCCGAGATTGGAGATTGAGAAGGTGGCGCCGCTGTATTCCTGTGGTTGCAGCCGTTTCTGCTTGGCCCGCGCGATGAGAACCTGCGATTCGGCTGAGATTGTTTCCAACGTCTTGGAGCCGCAATCGCGAATAACGGGCGTGATCAGGCCGTCCTCCAGCCCGACCGCCACGCCGATATCGACGCGCTCATACCGCCGGATCGCCTCGCCGGCATAGGACACGTTCAGTTCCGGATGCTTGCGGAGCGCCAGAGCCACGGCTTTGATCAGCAGATCGGTCATCGACGGATGAGATTGCCGCTCTTTCTTGAACTGACGGCGAAACTGCTCCGCCGCTTCCATATCGATCTCTCTCATTAGATAGAAATGCGGTACCGGCGCTTTACTCTGCACCGTAGCCCTGGCGATGGCTTTTCGCATTTGGGTCAGGGGCTGGTCGATTCCAGACGGCATAGCCGACGCGGCAGGCCCTTGCGCCTTGACCACATCCTCTTCAACGATTCGTCCGCCGGGACCAGTGCCGGTCACCGTGGAGAGATCGACCCCCCGCTCAGCGGCCAGGGCCCTGGCCCGTGGGGAGGCGATGATACGACTCTCTTCCGTCCGCATGGGTGAGGTAGCAGGCGAGGTTGCCGGTACGGCGGCGGGCTTGGCGCTGGTCGACGCCGCGGGCATGAGGGTGTCAGACAAGGCCGCCGTGATGTCTTCATCGGCCTCGCCGATGACGCCCAACAGCTTTCCAGACTCCACCGTTTCCCCGTTCTGCACGAGGATCTTCCGGAGAATACCGGAGGCGAACGCCTCAAGATCCATGACCGCTTTGTCGGTTTCGATTTCAGCCAGAACCTCTCCGGCCTGCACCGGATCTCCCTCACGCTTCTTCCATTCGAGGAGCACGCCCTCTTCCATCGTATCCGTGAGCTTGGGCATTACAACGCGGCTTGCCATGGCTCTCCTCCCCTCACAGTAGCGACTTGACCGCCTCGATCACGCGCGGCAGGTCCGGAAGCGCCGCATCTTCCAGCAGACGGCAATAGGGCATGGGTACATCTTCACCGGTGACTCGCCTGATCGGACTGTCCAAATAGTCGAATGCAGTCGCGTACACGCTTTCTGCAATCTGCGCTCCCAGTCCGCAGAAATGCCAGCCTTCTTCAACAATCACCAGTCGGCCGGTTTTTTTGACCGACGTCACGATCGTCCGGAGATCCAAGGGTTTGAGCGTGCGCGGATCGATCACTTCCGCCTCGATGCCTTCGCGGCTCAGCACCTCGGCAGCCTCCAGCGCGAGCAACAGCATCTTGGAATAGGCGACAACGGTGACATCCCGTCCCGTCCGTTTCACCTCGGCGACGCCGATTGGAATAGTGAACTCACCTTCCTGCACCTCGCCCTTCGTGCTGTACAACAGCTGGGCTTCGATGAAGATGACCGGGTTGGGGTCTCGGATCGCACTCTTGAGGAGGCCTTTCGCATCATGCGGCGTGGCGGGCGCGATGACTTTCAGTCCCGGCACATGGCAGAACCAGGCCTCCAGGCTTTGCGAATGCTGGGCCCCCAACTGGTGGGCGGCGCTCCCCGGGCCCCGGATGACGAGCGGCACCGACAGTTGCCCTCCGGACATATACCGGATTTTTGCGGCGTTATTGACGATCTGATCGAGAGCCACGATGCCGAAATTCATCGTCATGAGTTCGACGATCGGATAGAGACCCGCCATGGCTGCCCCGATGGCCAGACCGGTAAAGCCGGCTTCGGTGATCGGCGTATCAATCACGCGCTGCGGCCCGAATTCCTCGACGAAGCCTTTGCTGACCTTAAAGGCGCCTTGATAGTAGGCGACGTCTTCGCCGATCAGAAAGATGCGCCGGTCCCGGCGCATCTCCTCGCGCATAGCCTGATTCAGCGCTTCACGATACGACAACTCCATGGCTCGCTTACTCCTGCAAGACGTCGGCGTGCAGATCCGAGCGGGCCGGGAATGGACTCTCCTCCGCAAACTTCACGGCAGCCCGCACGACCTCGCCGACTTCCCGTTCCAGCTGTTTGAAATCCCCTTCGCCCGCCAGCTGTTGAGCCATCATGGTGTTTTTCAACAAGAGGAGCGGGTCGCGCTTGCGGTTCTCCTCCACTTCCTCTCTGGTCCGGTAGTGGCCATGCGCCGGGTCCGCCATCGAGTGGCCCATGAACCGATAGGTCGTCGCTTCGATGAACCAGGGCCCATGCCCCGCGCGAACCTGCGGCACCACCCGCTGCATCGCCGAGCGGACCGCGAGCACATCCATGCCGTC
>JAYWIP010000228.1:0-15094 GCA_039794465.1 Nitrospira sp. | reverse complement strand
ATGTTACAACTGACCGGCTTGGAAGGGCTGGAACGCCGCTACCCGCACGAACTGTCCGGAGGACAGCAGCAGCGTGTCGCACTCGCGCGGGCCCTGGTGCAGAATCCAGTCGTGCTGCTCCTGGACGAGCCGTTCAGCAATCTCGACCCCGATATGGCCGGGCGGATGCGGCAGGATCTCCATGCATTGTTGCGCCGGACGAAGACAACGGCCGTCCTGGTTACCCACGATCACGACGAAGCCTTTGCCATGGCCGACCGTATTGCCGTGCTGAATCATGGGGTATTGGAACAACTGGACAAGCCGGATATGATCTACCATCTTCCCGCCACGCCCTTCGTCGCGGATTTCGTCGGACAAGCCGACTTCGTCATCGGCCGCGTCCGGCACGGTATCGTGCAGACGGAATTGGGCGGATTTCCCAACACGCTGGGCAGCGCCGAGGGAACCTCCGTCGTCGTCATGATCCGCCCCGACGATATTCGCCTGACCCCCAATAACATGGCCGGGTCGCGGATTGTGAGCCGGCAGTTCCGAGGGTCGGAAAACTTGTATACGATTCGACTCCCTTCCGGCCAAATCGTGCACAGCGGTGAGAGCTCGACCACCATCTATCAGGAAGGCACGGCGGTCGAACTCCGCGTATCGGCCATACACACCGTGCTGTTCCACGCAGACCAACTCCCAACGTGATGCGGTGCGGCCTTTCTACCCCGGCTTCAAATTCGTGACGGAATCTCCTATAATTCACCGACCGTGGGAGATGTTCCGGGTGCACCCGCCTGTTCGGATCACATCCTACAGGATCTAAGGAGACTCCATGGAGGCGTTAAATCACGCCGTAGATTACGGGATTATCGGCCTCCTGCTACTCCTCAGCGTGTGGTCGGTCGCGGTGGGGATAGAACGCTGGCTTTTTTATCGGCGGGTCGATCTGACGCAGTTCTCTAATGCGCAGTTACTGGAAATCACCTTGACCAAGCGCCTCATCATCATCGGGACCGTCGCCGCCAATGCGCCCTATATCGGTCTGTTGGGTACGGTCCTTGGCATTATGTTGACGTTTCACACGATGGGCACATCGGGTACGATGGCCGTGAGCACCATCATGATCGGCCTGAGCTTGGCATTGAAAGCCACGGCAATCGGCTTATTGGTGGCAATTCCCTGCGTCGTCATGAACAATGTGCTGCGCCGGCGCGTCGCCGAACTGTTGACGCAATATCAGGCCCTGCATGAAACAGGACATTGATCAGATCAACGTCATCCCGCTGGTGGACGTCATGCTGGTCCTCCTTGTCATCGTATTGACCACAGCCACATTCATCAGCACCGGTCAAATTCCGGTCAGTCTCGCTAAAGCCAAGGAAGTTGGCGACCGCCGGGACGTCCCGATTGTCATCACGTTGAATGCCGATGGGAACCTATTTTTGAATAACAAACCGCTGAATGACAAGGCGTTAAAAGACGCCTTGAGCGGCGAATCCCGAGACTCCGCCGTAATCGTTCGCGCGGATAAGACCACACTGCTCGAGCGATTCGTCTCGCTCGTCGACGACGTCCGCGGACTCGGATTTCAGCAGGTGAGTCTGGAAGTGATTCGGTTGTGACGCGCATCAATCAGCCATCGGCTCAGACTGCGACGGAAGCACATGCAGCCGGCTGGATCGCCTCGTTTGTTCTTCACGGGACGCTCGCCCTCGGAGCGTTCCTCTTTCTCCAGCAGATCACCCTGGCTCCTCAAACGACTCCCTTTACATGGAACGTGGCAATGGTCACGCCGACGGGGCTGACGAGGCCGGCCCCCACTACGGCCCATCAATCAGCACGAGCAGCAGAACCAACGCCTAGGCCGCTCCCGACCAAAACAGAAGCGGCATCACAGCCGATGGAGCCTCTGCCGCCAACAGCGGAGCCGCACACACCTACGCTTCCGACTCCCCGACTGTTCGAAGAGTACACTCTATCTCGACCCGTGGAACCGGCTCCCCCGCTGAAGGCAACGGAACCGGCAGCCCAGGATTCTCGCGCCGCCGACTCGGCACCCTATCCGCTGACGCCCACCGCCCCTCCCCAACCGGCATCTTCTCCCTCGAGTGAGTCGGCTCCTTCCGCGCATGATGCACCCGTCATCACTCCCACAGACTCTTCCTCATTTCAACAGACAACGACATCCGCCGACCCGCGCGTCGCCACCCTTAGCCAGGCCAAATCCGACAAAGCTGATTTTGGATGGCTTGCCGATCTCATGGCGAAATGGATTGGAGAACTCGACAAACGCTACCCGACCATATTGCGAACAGAGGGCGTCACGGGACGAGTGACGTTGACCGCCCTCCTTCATCAGGATGGGAACTTGAGCGATGTGCGCGTGGTGAAAAGCTCCGGCAATACGTTGCTGGATCAAGTCGCGGTTGAGGATATCACCAACGGCCCGCCGGTCAAATTATCCCGCCCGCTGCAACGCCCCTCCATGCCGGTGAAGTTCTCGATCGTCTACGATCTCAAGACCGCACGGTAAGGCTCACTGCGGCGCTCTGAACCGAGTGCGGAGGCCGGACGACACCATCACCCGCCCTTGATCATCGACAATGACCGCTTCCACACCGGGCAGACGCTCGATCAATGCCATTCCTCGATCCGGGCCAAGCACGAAAATGCCCGTATCAAGGCCATCCACAAGGATCCCCTCTCTGCCAATGACCGTGACACTTTGGCAAGTTCTGGCCGGCTGCAATGTCTTCGGATCGAGGATATGGTGATAGCGGATACCGTCCCGTTCGAAGAAGCGCTCGTAATCGCCGGCCGTGGAAATCGCTTCGTCCCTAAGGTCAATCTCGGCGATCAGCGCCCCTTCCTGGCGCGGATGTTTGATCCCAACCGGAAAGCCCTCTGCATTGGGAAGCGCACCGAACGCCTTGATATCGCCCGCAAGGGCAACGATTCCTCCCTGCGCTCCCGTCCGTTTCATTTCCATTGCCGCCCGATCCGCGGCATACCCTTTCCCGATTCCCCCGACGTCAATCTTCATTCCGCGGCGAGAGAGAAAAATAGACCGTTCGTCCGGATTGAGCTGGATGCTCGTCCAGTCCACCAAGTCTTTGAGTTCCTCCAGCTCCCGGTTGTTGGGAACAAATTGCCGCTCAGTCACACTCCATAACTCGACTGCGGGACCCACAGCAATGTTGAATCCTCCGTCCGTGAGCCGAGCGACCTCAAGGGATTTCGCCACAATCTCGAAGGTTTCCCGGCTGACTCTCACAGGGTGACGGCCAGCCTCCGCGTTGACTTGGGACAGCTCGCTCGAAGCGACCCAGGTGCTGAGCATCCGCTCAAGCCGTTTGATCTCGTCGAATCCCGCTTGAATTGCCTTGCGCCCTGTCTCCTTGTCTGACGCAACCGCCGTAATGGAGACCAACGTGCCCATGTGCATTTGGGCACGTTTCACGACAACAGGGGAACGTCCGGGCGATACCCCAACGCAACCAGCCAAAGACACGACCACCAGACAGGATGCGAGCGTCGAGGTTAGAAGGATACCTGCTCTCTTCACCACAAGGTTCCTTCCTCACCACCAATGTCTGCGAAAATAGCGATGGATGCGAGGATACGGCATGACCTCAAACAATCGAACCGCCGCCTGATGCGGTTCAAAGCGCATTTCCTCAACCGGTTGCTGCGCAAGAACGGGATACGCGTCGTGGAGAAAATCGAGCGTCTGCGCCATCTCTTGTTGATCGAACACGATCGACACCAGGACCATTCGCCCATAGCCCGGGGAACCGACTCCAAATCGCCAGGTTCCTACATAGCTCACGGGGCCCTTTCCTACTGAGAATGGGATCGCCAACTCGGCCATGGACATGAACGGCCCTTCAGTGATCCGGACCCTGTTCAGCAGGTAGTCCCCCGGAGGGAGGGGAATCACGAATTGTCGATCTCCGGCATCAATCCGGATACTGAAACGTTCCTTCGTCCGGAGGTGTTCCAGGTCAAGAACGCGCACCTCCGGCTGATACCGGCGGGCCCGCTCCCCACTATTGACTACCAGCACCCGGCCGATAGCCGCAGAGCCCGTCACCTGAGCTGTCTCGGGCACTGCAGGAATGTCCGTAGCACATCCCCAGAGGCTCACGATCATGAGTCCCAGAACAGACGGCGCACCCGTATTCGGTTGAACAGTTCTCACGACTACAAATTATACGCATACCGGTCCAGGAAAACATCGGCGCAGGCTCGCATCGCCCCAGTTACCTTACCACTTGACATCCAACAGGCCGTTGAGATATTAATAATCGTTCTCAATTTCATTTGTAAAGTTTTTGGGGCTACCATGACGAGCACAAAGAGGCCGGCGCCCGAGCGCCTCCAAGACAACGAGACCCGTTGCGAGTGTGGCCAGTTGATTGCCAAGGTCGCCGAAGGAGGGCTGGAGCTTAAGTGCAAGCGGTGCAAACGCATCGTCGTAATCCCCTTTTCCGATATTGGAGGATGGAGCAAAGTTGCGGCAGGAGTCGGCTCATGAAAGGAGGTTTCTTCCCGGTCACACACAATTCGTTCTTTCAGAGCAGCTATTTGAAAACCACAGGCCAGAGACCATCGAGTCCCGAGTCATTTCACTATCTCATTTACGAGGGAGGATACCGATGAAAATGCGGTCACTCCTCGGGGCTCTGATTATCGCCAGTTTGCCGATTATGCCGGCCTGGTCCGCCGACATGACCCCTGAGGAAATCAAGAAGTTGGTGGATGACGCAGTTGAAAAACGCTTGAAAGAGCATGAGCGCCGAGAAGGGGCTCGCGAGCAGAGGGAGGGCCAAGCGGAAGAGGCAGCCGAGCCAGGAATTGGCGCCCTCCCGGACGTGGGAAAGGAACGCCGGGCAGATAAACAGGCGCCCCTGTCATTCGGATCGAGCGGTTCCGGCCGCTTGGTCTATGCCAAACCGTTCGTGTCATTCCCCAAAGCAATCGTCGGCGGATACATGGACCTTCAATTTCGCACCCACCGGAACGCGGTGCTCGAAACCGGTGGCGGCGGCGGAACAACCAATGGCTTCGATCAGCAGCGGTTTGTCCCCTTCATCTATGCCGACATCACCGAGCACCTGAAGTTTGCCTCTGAGCTTGAAATCGAACATGGCATTAGAGGGAATACCGGCAACAATGAAATCAGCCTCGAATTTGCCCACGTCGACTACCTGGTTCACGAACTTCTGAACGTTCGTGCCGGTATCGTGCTCATTCCTCTCGGCAAATTCAACTTGCTGCATGACTCGCCGTTGAATGATTTGACTGATCGACCGATTGTGAGCCGGTTGGTCATTCCTTCGACGATGTCGGAAACCGGCGCAGGCCTCTATGGCACGTTCTATCCAGGACGAACCGGGAAGGTCGATTACGAAGTGTACTATACGACCGGCCCCTGCGGGTATCAGACTAATGGAGCGCCCCGCGTCAGCGAAACCGGCGGCACAAAGGATTCCCGTCAGCGGAAGTGCTGGTCGGATGACGGATTCGACATCAACAATGGGAAAGCCGTATCCGGCCGTCTGGCCTATAGCCCCCTGCTCGGAGTGGAGGTCGCCGGATCCGGTTACTTCGGCAACCAGTCCGCGACCAGCTACAATCCCCTCAGCGTCTATGCAGTGGACTGGACACTTCAAAAGGGCCCGTTTGAGATCATCGGCGAAGCAGCCTGGGCCTATGCCCGAGGAAACTCCCGAGCAATTCCTGGTAACTGCTTCATCGGCTCTCCTTGCACACCACTATCCCCGGGAACATCTTTAACAGGATTTGGTAGCCTAAACCTCTTATCTGGCCCCCCGCAACGGCTCTGGGGATTCTACGCTCAGGCCAACTATCACTTCATGCCGTCCTTCTTGACGAAGCTCGCTCCCAAACGCTTCGGGGAGGGATCAACGTTTACCGCAGTGTTTCGATACGATCGGGTGAATTTGAATATGGACAATAAAGGGGAAAATGCGGGTGAATGGGAGCAGCTTTCGTTCGGCTTGAATTATCGCCCGATTGAGGATGCGGTCATCAAGATGAGTTATCAATACATGCCCAAAGCCTTTAACCCTGTCACTTCACAACGGATTCACGACAGTGCCTTTGTGATGTCAGTGGCGACATATTTTTAGGAGGTGCGCGGGGGCTTCCCATGGGGAAGTCCCCGCGCTGATGACATCGATGAAACATAGGAAACGATTACAGCATCTCGTCTTGATCCTTCCGCTTATCACACTGACGGCTTGTGCCTCGCTCAGTGGCAGCCGAGATACCACCTTCGCGTGCTCGTACGACACGGTGTGGGACGCTGCCGTGGAGACGATGAACGGTTACTCCATTACCTCACAAGATAAGAGCAGCGGGTCAATCGAAACCGCATGGCTTGACATGGAGGGCAAGACACGCACCTATGGAATTTTTGCTCGAGAAGGCTTCGGCAACCGCGAGCGTGCCCGCATGTCGATATCCGTCAAGAAGATCGACGGCGGCACTGGCTTCAGCGTGCTGGAGATTCGCGAACGATGGCACGCCCGAGGAGGCGCGACCTCGCGAGCGACCAGATGGTGGCCCATCGAGCCTTCCGAAGAGGCGATGAACGAAGTGACAGGGACGCTCAATGGCCGGCTCAAAGAAAAAGGCTGTGAGGCGACGTCATGATGGTCCGTCTGCTCTTGGCCTCAGCGATTCTTTTGGTGGCATCACCCATCCCGGCCCTGGCTGAGCGCATCTGGGATAGTGACCTCAAGCGGTTTTTGACGGATCAGGAAATGGACATCGCAGAGGTTTTCATGAGTGAAGAGGACGGGGTCAAGATCATACTTCCCAAATCTGAGCGAGTCCGTAAGGATGTGATTAAGCTCAGCCCCGAAAAGAAAGCCCAGATTGAAGAACGGATCGGCTGGAAATTTCCGGAACAATCCTTTGAGGTCTACATCGGTGAAACCGGCAGCCAAATCGACGGCTATGCACTGGTCCAGAATACGATCGGCAAGCACAAGCCGATGACCTACATGGTCGGTATCGACAGCAAGGGCCAGGTGTCAGACGTCGAGCTGTTGGTCTTTCGTGAATCGCGCGGCAGCGAAATCCGCCAGAAGCGATTCAACGCCCAATACGAGGGGAAGACGGTCAGCGATCCCGTACGCATCAACAAGGACATTATCAACATTTCCGGCGCCACGATGTCAGTCCGCTCCATGAGCGCTGGAATCAAGCGCGTACTGGTGTTAGTCGACGAGTTCTACTTGAGACCGGCCGGAATCGGCAGCGATACGCTTTCCGCGAAAAGAGACAAGGGGCTCCTCCCGTCCATTTTTGGGAATTAGCTGAAGCGGACCGTGCGTCCCTCATGCGAAACTTCAATCAGAAATTCAAACTGCGCGATTCGGATCGCCACATTCGGCTGCTCTATACGCTGTTTCTTCTGTTGATGTTGATCGGTTTTACATTTTCGTTCTTCTGGGCGCACAGCATGACCAGTTTATCCCCACAGGGTATTGCCGATCACTACCGAGGGTCCGACGCGACCTTCGGTGAACCCATGTCGTTTCGGGAACTGGCCGAAATCACCCATTTCCATCTCTTTACGATGCCGGTGGTATTCATGATCCTGATTCATGTCCTCTACCTCACCGGCGCCGGCCACGGGCTGAAAGCCGCCATCACCTGGAGCGGTTTCGGCGGCGTGATCTTGGATCTCCTTTCGCCATGGCTCATCACCTATGTGTCCCCCCTCTTCGTGTTCACGATGCTGGCCGGGGACACGCTCATGACGGTGAGCTTTCTGGTCATGATGGCCGTGCCGCTCTATGAAATGTGGATATTGGGGCAGCCGCTCATGGGAGGGAAACGGGCACCGGATTCGGGATAGCACTCTACGTTCCTTCTGAACTTCTCAGCGGCCAGAGGTTGACACCCAGAGCCCAGGATCACGTCGATGGTCCTGGGCTTTTTCATTGTCGTGGGGATCACATGCGCACAGATACGTTAGACCACATCGAGCCGGCGGTTCTGACCATTCAAGGGATGCTCGGCAATATCGATCGTCTCCGGCTTCCGGCAGCCTCCTGCCGCGACGTGGTCACCATCCTCGTGCGCCAAGTCAGCCAGGAGCTTGACCGCGCCCTGCCCTGGCAGGCCGGTCACAGCACCGGCACCGCTGCCATTGCCGACCTGATAGGGCAATCGCTGGGATTAGACGCTTCGGAATTGCACGATCTCACGCTTGCGGCCTTCCTCCATGACATCGGGCTCCTGATGCTGCCGCCTGAGCTTCGGGAGGGTGGGAAAGCACAGGACCCCGCATCGTACGTAGCCATCCAGAATCATTCGCGCCTCGGAGCCAACCTCTTGGAGCCCTTCGCGTTTCTGCGCGGCGCGTCGATCCTCATCGCGCATCACCACGAACGGTGGGATGGCTCTGGGTATCCCTACGGCCTCAGAGGAGCATTCATTCCGCTCGGCGCCAGAATCCTGGCTGTCGCCGATGCATTCGAAGCGATTCAGGTTCCCAACACGCCTGATCGCGGCCTCCGTGACCATATCGCGCTTCGGATTCTGCATGTCGCGTCGGGAACACAATTTGACCCGACCGTCGTCGCCACGCTCGCAGCGGCTATGGAAGAGTCCCTGACGAGAGGTGTGGAACCAGAGAAGAAGGGATGATGACGCCGAGGTCTCGCGCCCTCGGCTTTGCGGTGGGAACTTGCCCCTCCCACTGCGACGGCGGGGTCCTCACAGCCTCCCGGAAGACCCCGCTACCCCCTTCCCCTGTTTTTATATCTTGGCTCGGCGAGAGACGCCAAAGGACGCTACTTCTTGATCTGCACAGCGAGGTAGTTTTCGAGACCGGTCTGATTGATGGTACGCAGTTGGGTTTCGAACCAATCGATGTGTTCTTCGGTATCGATGATCATGTGCTCGAATATGTGCCTGGTGGTGAAATCTCCAACCTTGGCGCAGTGCGCGATGGCCTTCCGAAGCAACTCCGCGTCCTCCCGCTCAAAATCCAGATCGGCGGCAAACAGCGCCGCCGCGTCCTTTCCGTGCGCGACGGCATCCAGGTGTTCGACGTCGGGCGTACCATCCAGGTAGAGCACATGGTCTATCAGGCCGGATGAATGGCCGACTTCTTCCTGGGCCAGATGGCTGTAATGCTCATGCAGCCGGCCATAGCCCCAATTCTTGCACAAGGCCGCATGCAGCAAGTACTGATGCACCGCCGTCAACTCCGCCCTCAACACCTGATTGAGCAATTCGAGCACGCCGTCTTTGGCTTTCATCGTGGCCCTCACGAGTCTTTCTTGATCTGCTCGGCCAGGTAATTTTCCAGACCGACCTGTTTGATTGTTTCCAATTGGACTTCGATCCAGTCGATATGGGCATCGACGTCTTTCGCCATGTCTTCGAACATATGGCGCGTCGTAAAGTCCATGACTTTCGTGCAGTGGGCGACCCCTTCGCTCAGCAGCGCCAGCATTTCCTGCTCGGCCTTGAGATCCAGCTTCAATTGTTCCGGCACCGTCTCGCCGACATGGACGGAATTCATGCGCTGCACATTCGGGACGCCTTCAAGATACAGGATGTGGCCGATGATTTCATCGGCGTCCTTCATTTCGTCGATGCTGCGCTCGCGAACCTTGTGGTACAGACGCTCATAGCCCCAATTCTCACACATCTTCGCGTGAACGAAATATTGGTTGATGGCGGTAAGATCCGCCGTCAAGACCTTGTTCAGGATATTGACCACGCCTTCTTTCGCTTTCATGGTTTGCCTCCTCGCCTCAAGTAAGATGACCGTTCCAGATTCCTCATCTTATCGGTTTCACACGACTATGCAAGCTCATTATTGTCGCACTGTCGCCTTCCGTCAACTGCCGGATTGTGCGTATATGATCCTGCTTCTCAGTGTCGCCGAGAACGATTTTCAATCTGACCCGCGTGGTGATCAGTACTCTTGCAACGTGCTGTTCCAGAGTGGTAGATTTCTTTCCGTCGCGTGACCTGTCAGTCCTGCCCCGCACAGTCGCTGTACGGATTAGGCGGCTGATTCCGGATTACGTCGACTAGGGTTGTGTATGGCCAGGAGCACCGAGGTTGGTTCCCCTAAGGTAGAGCTATGACCCAACGCATCATTCAAGGAGCTGCTGCCCTGTGCCTTCTGATCGGTGGGCTATTCCCGGCATCGGCGATGGCCCATGGCAACGTGACGCTTGAGGAAGACATCTGCGTGCGCCGCCTCGGCGGCAACCTGGTCCATTTCAGCGCGTACCAGCCGCAACACGAGCCCAAAGCACAATACTGCACGGAAATCCCCGGAGTCGGCGACACGTTTTTAGTCGTCGATCTCGTTGATCAAAGCCTGCGGAATTTGCCGTTGGGTGTGCGGATCGTCAAGGGACAGGCAGAGGGTGGTAAGGAAGAAGAGGATCAAACGGTTGCCTACTGGAAACCGGTTTCTCACCCGGACGGAGTGGTACGAGGCGAAGCCAAACTCGAAAAGGGACTCTACAAACTTATCATTACAGCGGAGGGCTTGAGCCCTTCGTCTTATCTGTTGCGGGTCCAGCAAGTTGACTATTCGAACATCGGCCGCAAGGCGGTCGGGCCGCTGATGGTGTTGTTAGTATTGGCCTTGGTTGGCTATGAACTCTCAAAGTCCGGGCGAATGCGCCGTTGGTGGGGCTCCCGCCGCACCTCGCCATAGCCGCACTCGATTGTCATTCGAACAACCTGTTGGAGCGGGATCATGCCGCGAACACGCACACCCATCAATCCTGTCATTCATAACAAGAGGATCGTCATGACGTCTTTCCTACGCAGTGCCCTCAGGGTCGGATGCGCAGTCATTGTCAGCGGAACGTTCGCGGTCACGCAGGCCCAGGCCCATGGCGGTCTGTCGATGGCTGAAGATATGTGCAAGCTCACAGTCGGGCCGTACATGATGCACTTCACGGGTTATCAGCCCGCCAACACACAGCAGAAACAATTCTGCGAGGACATTCCGGGCACCGGCCAGACGATCGTCGTCCTTGACTATATTGAGCAGGAGCTCCGTTCGCTTCCGGCCGAGGTTCGGATCATCAAGGATACCGGCGCCGAGCAAAATCTTGACGCCATTACGGTCTTGCACCTGCCGGCCAAGGTGTATCCGACTGGCTCGATCGACTTCACGCACACGTTCTCGGAACCGGGCAAGTTCGTCGGCATGGTCATCGTGGGAGAAAAAGGCGAATATGTCTCCCGCTTTCCGTTCTCCGTCGGAGATCCCAAGGTCTTTTCCAAAGTCCTGAACATTTATATGGTGCCAGTTGCGGCGGTCGCCATCGTCGGCGTGATTTATCTGCTCACACGCAATCGCCGGAAACCGTCGGAAGCTGTCGCGTCCTAGGTCATGTGCCGTTCATGATTCGTATGCCCGTCGTACTGCGGCAGGCACGCTCGGGTAGGAGAGAAGCGAGGAACTCATGATGTCTTTTCAATCTCTGATTCGTGTCGCAATCTGTCTGGTCCCGTTCGCCCTGAGCACTCCTGTGACGGCACAAGCCCAGCACGGGCACGAGCTGGCGACGGACACCTGCGTGCTCCATGTGGGCCCCTATAAAATGTACTTCAACGGCTACCAGCCCGATGCGTATTACGACCAGCAGTTCTGCCAGGAAATGCCCGGCACCGGAAATACGGTCTTGGTGTTCGACTATGTCGAGCAGGAACTCCGCTCTATACCGGTCGAGGTGCGGATCATCCAAGATACCGGCTCGGAGGCCAATCTCGAATCTGTCACCGTCGTGCACCTTCCCGCCAAGGTGTATCCGACCGGTTCCATCGACGTGAAACACAATTTCGATAAACCCGGCAAGTTCGTCGGTTTGGTATCGATCGGGGACAAACAGGAGCACCTGTCCCGAATTCGGTTCTCGGTCGGTGAGACGGGAACCGTGTCGCACTTGACGCACTACCTCATGATCCTTGTGCCGCTCGCCGTGGTCATCGCCGTCGTGGTGTTCTACGGACTTCGCGATCGGCGTAAACCTTCCGCAGCAACTGTTTCTTCCTAGGCATGGCCGGCCGGCGCACCGAGTCACTGCGCCGGAATAGTCGTCCACGTAGCCGGGCACGGCCCTCCGCGCACGGCCTGGCATGAGGAGATGTGAGGATGAGGCCATCGACGATTCGTACGGTCCTACGGAGTGTCGTGACCGCGGCAGGGGTACTGATCGCGTTGGGTTCCGCCGCTCCGCCGGCACTGGCCCACTCAATGTTGGTGAAAGCGGAGCCTCCGCGGCGCGCCGTACTCGCGAAAGCGCCGGGGCAGGTGCGGCTCTGGTTCAACGAAGACATCGAGGGCGATTATGCATCGCTGACGGTGCTCGACGCGGACAAACATCCCGTCACGGATGCCAAACCAACCCTTGTTTCGGATGACCCAAAATCCATCGTCCTCCCGCTGCCGGAATTGGCGCCCGGCAAATACTCCGTCAAGTTTCGGGTGCTGTCGGTCGACGGCCATGTAGTCGATTCCGCCTTCGACTTTACAGTGAAGGGCAAAGTGCAAGGGAAATGATCGAGGCCGCCGAGGCGCTGTTCCGTTTCCTACAACTCGCCTCCAACATGACTGTGATCGGCGGATGCGTCTTTCTGGCCATCGCCGAGGGGAAGAGCCTCTCTTCCGATAACCCCTACCTGACCCGACTGAAACGGGCCCTCCCGTGGCTCGCCACGACGGTTCTCCTGGGGTTGCTGGGGTTGCTGGCGGCGACGACGGCCCAAGCCACAGGGGTCTCTGAAAACCTCTGGCACCCCGGAGCCTGGCTGGACTTTCTCCAAAAAACCAGGATCGGCTTCATCTGGACCCTTCGCGAAACCAGCGCGCTTGTGGTACTCGGGCTCGCCTGGTTTGCGCGGACGTCGCCCGGCGCATCGTGGCGTTACGCAGTCTGTGCGATCGCAGCTTCCCTGACGCTTGCCATCGGCTCGTTTGCCAGCCACCCGGCAGCCGAAGAACAGTCGATTGTCGCAATCCTCCCCTATGCGCTGCATCTCATCGGAGCGAGCGTGTGGTTCGGTGGATTGCCCGGCGTGCTGGCCGTCCTGATGTATTCCGCCCACACACACCAGAACGAATCGATGGAGCGGTCCGGCGTTACGCTCTTGAAGCAGTTTTCATCCGTCGCGCTCCCGGTGATGGTCGTCATTGTGGCCACCGGCCTCGTGGTTGCCGACCGGATGGTGGGCGGCAACTATGCTGCGTTGTTCGCCACGGCCTACGGGTGGCTGCTCATCACAAAACTGACGCTGCTGGCTGTCATCCTCTCGATCGCGGCGCGCGCGCACTTTGTGTGGGTGCCGTCGCTCGAGCGCCGCGGGCACCTGGCGCCCCCGGCTTCGCATCATTTACAAAACAAATTAACCGTCGAATTCTCGCTGGCAGTGCTGCTCGTCATCGTCGCCACCCTGCTGGCGAACGCCGTGCCCGCCAAGCATGAAACCATCGATCACTGGCCGTACCCGTTCCGGTTTTCGATCGATGCGACCTGGGACGACTGGCTGGTGCAAACGCTCGTCGGAATCGGCGTGGCCCTGCTGATCCTCACTGGCGCCATGTTCGTTCTTGGCCGTACCAGGCAGTGGGGGGCGCTGCGGCGCATCGTGATTCCGGCCCTGTTGGGCATATTGGGAATCGCTTCGACCTTTTATCCCATCGCTGTCCAATCGTACCCTGAGACGTACCGAAAAACTCCTGTTCCGTTTGACGCCATTTCCATCGCTAACGGAGCCGGCCTCTTTGCCGCGAATTGTGTCCCCTGCCACGGCCCGCAAGCCAAGGGCAACGGAGTCCTTGCCAAGACCCTGCCGAAACAGCCGGTCGATCTCCTGACCGAGCCTCATACCGCCATGCATACCGCAGGCGACTTTTTCCATTGGCTGACCTACGGCCGATTCAACGGAGTCATGCCCGCCTTCGGCGAGAAATTCTCCGAAGAAGAGCGGTGGGATGTGCTGAATTTCCTCCATGCCAACGCCCGGGGCTATCAGGCTCGCATCATCAACTCCCGTATCCTCCCTGGCCAGCCGTTCATGGTCTCTCCCAATTTCTCCTATTCGACCCAAGACGGATCCAGCGGAACTCTCAAAGATTTTCGCCGCAAACAATCCGTGCTCCTGGTGCTCTTTTCCTGGCCGGAATCGAAAGAGCGGCTCGCACAACTTCGAACGGCCTATTCCACGATCAGCAACACTCAGACGGCAATTTTGGCTGTACCCGTCAACGACCTCAATCCTGATGATACAGAAGCCCTGTCAGCCTATCTCCCTCTCCCGATCGTCACCCAAGGCGCGAATGAAATCACCCGCAGCTATGCCCTATTCCGGCGGACGATCGCCAAGCCGGACTTGTTCGGAGAAGGGGCCTTGCCGAAGCACATGGAGTTTCTCTTCGACCGATACGGTTTCCTACGGGCGCGCTGGATTCCCGAAGGGGAAAACCCCGGGTGGGCAGATCTCGATCTCCTGCTGCAGCAGATTCAGCAGCTCAACCGGGAAGGAGAGTTGTTGCCTCCTCCGGGCGACCACGTTCACTGACCCAACCCATAAATCTGGAATGCCCCTTGCTAATCTGAAAAAGCCCTAAACTTTCTGTGACTTGAGTGACCACTCCACCTCTCCACAGCACTTGACGTCATCCATATGCAGCCGTATACATGCGCCGCCTTGAGCCCCTTCTCACCCGGTTTTCCTGATGATGTCTCCTTGCCAGACAGCCGGATATTTTTCTTGACTCACAGCAGAGCTTTGTCGGATACTTCTCCCCGGTGAAGAGGGGAATTCTTCACACATTTGTATGAATGGGCGGGGCTATTCACAGCATAATCTTTCCTGAGTAGAGGGTCGTCGTAGTCATAATCCATAACTAACCGAAGGAGGTAGGTAACATGGCTGCAGACAGTTCTGGGCGAGGGTACGACATCTCGCAGTGGTACGATTCCCGGCCGGTGAAGATCGGGTGGTTGGCGATGCTGGGGATCGGGGTATTCTGGGTGCTGTACCAGCGGGCGTTCGGCTATTCACACGGGCTGGATTCGAT